>DASXPZ010000747.1:0-2201 GCA_036493275.1 Pirellulales bacterium | reverse complement strand
GTAACAGGCCCGCGGGCCGATCGGGTTGACGTTGCCGCGGTAAGACTCCGGTTGAGGATGAATGTCCGGGTCGCCGTAGACTTCGCTGGTCGAGGCTTGCAAGACTTTTGCCCGGCAACGCTTGGCCATGCCCAGCACGTTGATCGCCCCCATGACCGAGGTCTTGAGCGTCTTGATTGGGTTGTACTGATAGTGGCCTGGCGCGGCGGGGCAAGCGAGGTTGTAGATTTCGTCGACTTCCAGGAAGATCGGGTGGATGATGTCGTGCCGCATCAACTCGAAGTTGGGTCGCTCCAGCAGGTGCGAGACGTTGGACTTCTGGCTGGTGAAGAAGTTGTCGAGGCAGACGACGTCATGCCCCTGGTCTGCCAGGCGCTCGCAGAGATGGCTGCCGAGGAAACCCGCGCCGCCGGTCACCAAAATTCGCTTGATGGAAGACACGCGGTAGACTTTCTGTAAGAGGCGCTAATGGATAGACGGGATCGCTGGATCTGGGCGTTTGCCGGAGGATGGCGTTCCGGATGTCCGACGGGTTTCGACCCACGCCGTCCCCTCGTTTCGATTACTATAGACAATAATGTTTATCAGGCGTCGGCCTTGGCGGTCCAGACCGATGTTGGGCAGTGCGTTGTGAATCGACCTGGTCACGGGACGCAAGTGCGATTGGAGGATTTCCCCGAGTTGAAAAACCCTTTCTTGCCGTCGATCGATCCGCGTTGCCACCGCCGCCACGGTCTCCTCTGTTTTTTGCGATGGGGCGGCGCCTGGGCGGCGTTTCTGGTCTGCTTTCTGATCGCGGCCGGCGCCGCGGCGGCCGACGAGGACGCGGCGCGAAACGACCGCTTGCGCAACCGCCTGGCCGACCCCGCCGCGCCGGCCGATCAGCCGCGCGGCCTATTGCGCTGGGGGGGCGACGCCGAAGGAGGCGCGCCGTATCAACTCCGCGATCCGCAAGACCCGGCCCGCGTGATCGGCTTCGAAGTCGAACTGGCCGACGCCCTGGCCAAAATTCTCTCGCGACGCCTGGGGATGCCGATCACGGCCGAGTTCGTCCAGTATCAGTGGGAGAGCCTCGACCTCGGACTCCTCGAGGCCAAGGATTATGACTGCATCATCAGCGGCTACGAGGTCACCTCTCCTCGCCAACGTGCGATGCGCTTCACGCGCCCCTATTACGTCTTCGCCGAACAACTAGTCGTCCGCGTTGATGACGATCGGATTCACAACCTGGAAGACTGCCTCGATAAAAGCGTGGGAACGCTGGCCGGCAGTTCGGCCCATCGATTGCTGGAAGAACGCAAGGTCCGCAACGTCGTAGCGTTCGAGGGGCAAGTCGAGCCCTATCTCGATCTCGAACTCGGCCGGCTCGACGCCGTGTTATTGGATTCGATCATCGCCCTCTACTACGCCAGCGTGAACCCCAAGCTAAAGTACGTGGGCAAACCGTTTGCGCAAGGAGAGTACGCGATCGCGCTTCGTCCGGCGGATGAAGATCTGGCCGTGGCGCTCGACGAAGGGCTCGGCGAGTTGCTGCGCGATCGGACGCTGCTCGAGATTTTTCTCAAATGGCATTTATGGAACGCGGATCAAGCGCAACTGATCACCCGTCGAGGCGAAGCCCGAAAAGAACGAACCGACGAACTGCATGGGCTGGGCTTTACGCCCGACGCGCGACCGCTCGATCCGCTGCCGCCGGCGCTGCACAATGCCGTCGACATTCATATCATCGCGGCTTCGGCCGAGTTGTGGACCTTCAGCGAATACGCGCCGCTGTTGCTGAAAGGGGCGGCGATGACGATCTTTTTGACCCTTTGCAGCATGGCGGCGGCGATCGTGATTGCCTTGCCGCTGGCGCTGGCCCGGCTCTACGGCCCGTGGCCGCTGCGCTGGCTGGCGCTGATCTACGTGGAGTTCTTTCGCGGGATTCCGCTGCTACTGCTGCTGTTTATTCTTTATTTCGGCATCCCGCATATTCCGCATGTGGGGATCCAGATGCCGGCGGTGCTGACGGCGATCGTGGCCTTTGGAATGAACTACGCCGCGTACGAGGCCGAGATTTATCGCAGCGCCATTCTCTCGGTGCCGCGCGGCCAATGGGAAGCAGCGCGAGCGCTCGGCATGAACGAAAGCACGACGTTCCGCCGGATCATCTTGCCACAGGCGCTGCAAACGGCGCTCGGGCCGATGACCAACGACTTCGT
>DASXPZ010000746.1:0-1787 GCA_036493275.1 Pirellulales bacterium | reverse complement strand
CAAAATTTACTGCGTCTACATCGCGCCCAACGAAGAGATTGTGCGGGAGCATGCCAGGCAAGGCGGCTTCCCGGCGAATCGCGTTTCGGAAGTCAAGCTCGTGATCGATCCCACATCGGCCGAAACCTAACGCATTTAGAGTCCCAGCCCCCCGTCCACCGCTAGAATCTGGCCGGTAATGAATTGCGGAGCGGTTGCGAAGAACAGCACCGCCCGGGCAATCTCTTCTCCGCTTCCGTTTCGCAGCATCGGGGTCTGCTTTGCCATGCGGCGCATAAACGCCGCGGCGGCCTTCTCTCCCAGGTCGATCATGCCCGGAGCCACGGCGTTCACGGCGATCTGTGGGGCCAGCGCCTTCGCCATCACCTTCGTCAGCATGTGCAAGGCCGCTTTCGAGGAGCAATAGTGGGCGTGCGTTGCCCAAGGCCTGAGGCCGCCGAGCGACCCCATATTGATGATTCTTGCTTCAATCTCCACCCCCTTACCGCGCTTCCGCCGGAGCCATTTCAGCGCCTCGCGCGACACCAGAAACGGCCCCCGGGTGTTCGAGGCGAAGATCGCGTCCCACTGCCGCACGGTCAACTTTTCGAACTCGGCGGTCTCGTAGTTTGCGGCATTGTTCACTAGAATATCGATTCGGCCCAACTCGCGCCCTACCTCTTTCATCATGACGCGAACGCTGGATTCATCGGTCACATCGCAGCGCAGGGCAAACGCCCGCACGCCGAACCCCGACAAATCGACGACAGTTTCCTGCGCCTCGCGCGCCGAATGATTGAACGTGATGGCGACGTCGGCCCCGGCCTGAGCCAGCGCCAGCGCTGAGTGGCGTCCCAACCGCCGGGCCGCGCCGGTGACCAGCGCCGTCTTCCCACGAAGAGGTTTTGCCTGAAGGTCTGGCATGAAGGGATTTTAACGGCTGGACCTCATTTCTGGCTGGAATCGGTGAATTCTTAGCGCTAGAATCGTCCAGCATGCCGGAGCCGCGCAGCGTCGTGGTCTATTCCCGCAAGGGATGCCACCTGTGTGAGGTAGTCAAAGAGAGCCTCTCCAAGCTCTCCCGCCACAGCGCCTTCACCTGGCGCGAGATCGACGTCGACACCGATTCCGAAATCCGCCGACAGTTCAACGACGAAGTCCCCGTCGTCTTCATCAATGGCCGCAAAGCGTTCAAGTACCGCATGGACGAACGCGAGTTTCTGCGCAAGCTCGACAGCTGACGCATTCGCCCGAACACCGCCCTTGCTTTACAATCGCTGCCGGAATGCTGCGCACTCAACTCTACGCCGATCCCCACAACATTTTTCTGCACGATGTCATACTCGACTCCTGCCGCCGAAATGCGCCTAAGACTGCGTTGGTCGACGCCTCCTGCGGCCGGCGCCTGACCTACGCGGAATATGGAGATACGGTCGAGTCGTTGGCCCGCGGATTGATTGCCGCCGGCGCCAATCCGGGTGACGTGGTCGCCATCTTCCTGGCGAATTCCTGGGAGTTCTGCACGGTATATCACGCTGCCACGCTGGTTGGAGCGATTCCGACTTTGCTGAATCCTACCTATCGCGAGCGCGAGGTACGCTATCAACTGGAGAACTCCGGCGCTGTACTTCTCATCACCGACGGCTGCAACCTCTCAGGAATCAATCTGAGCGGACTGCCCCACCTGCGTCGCGTGTACACAACGCGCCAGGCCGCAGCTGGAACTGAGCCGTTCTCCAACCTGCTGAAACCAGCGACCGGCGCTTATCCCGTGCCCAGCCGGCCTTCAAACGAAACGCTCGGCGCGC
>DASXPZ010000745.1:0-5296 GCA_036493275.1 Pirellulales bacterium | reverse complement strand
AACTGACCCATCGTCGCACTACGCACTCCTCTGCGACGAGCGTGATGAAGCGATTTGTGCTCCGGGCATGATTGATCGACCAACTGTCATGACGCCATGTTAGAAATGTGTTAGCGACGGCAGTTCAAATCCGCCGGAGGCGGGTTTGTCGGTCAGTGCGGCGCGAAGAGGGACGCAAAGTTTTCGAGCTAAGCGGTATTCGAATCGCCTGCAGTGAGTGCACAAACTCTGGCGTCATTTTCGCGCGAAGAGTATGCTGATGCGATAGCTCGACTTAAGCATCGCTTCGCCGTTCGAATGGAACTCTTCGCGCGAGAACAAATCATGAATGCGGCTTCGGGATCGGATCGCAGTGGCAGGCCCTATGACCCTCATCATTCGGGTCGGGCGAAGTCCTTTCTCCCACGCACGATTCTGTACGCCTGCCTCCTCGGCGCGGTAGCGGTCGCAGCATTCGGCGTCTTCAGCGTTGGCAAAGAGCGAGCCGCCGCCCGTGCTTCGCAAGACCGGCTGGTGGCCTATCATGGCTTGACTCCGACAACGCAGAAGCGACTGGCGCCGGAGTTCACTGATCAGGATGGGGGGCGACTAGCCGATCCCCCCAGCGATCCCAAATTGCTGCTCGATCCAGAAACCTTGATCTTGGCGCATTACACCGACGCCGACGCGGACACGCAATTGGTTGACTGGGAGGCCTTTCAGGCGCATCTGGCCAAGGCGACCGGCAAGAAAATCGTCGGTCAGGAGTATCTCAACAGCGCCGATGACGTCGCGGCCATCAAAGCGGGCGAGATTCATATCGTCGCCTTGCATGCGGCCGACGCGCCTTATGTCGTTAACAACGTGGGTTTTGTGCCGTTCGCCGTGCTGGGGACGGAAGACGGCGCGCATGGAAATCATCTCGTCATTGCCGTCAGCGCCAAAAGCCAGATCAAGACGCTGGACGATGTGCGCGGACACTCGCTGACCTGCACCGTGCCCGAATCGATCACCGGTTACCGAGCCGCAATCGTGGTGTTGGCCGAAAAAACCGGCATGCGGCCCGACGTCGACTACTTCATCAGCTTCTCTCACGGACAGAAGCGATCAGTGTTCGGGTTGGCGAACGGCGAATACGAAGTCGCGGCTCTCTCGGACGACAAGTTGCAGAGCAAGCTGAAGAAGGGGAGCGTGGAGGCTGCGGACGTGCGAGTGATTTACGAGTCGGAGGTCATCCCGCGGCTGACGATTGGCTATGTTTACAATCTCAATCCGGAACTGGCCGCGGTGGTCAAGGGGGCCGCGCTCGACTTTGCGAACGATGGAGGCGCCGAAGACGAATCGACCGGGCGACCGATGCGGTTTACCACCAGCGATTATCAGAAAGACTTCGAATTCGTCCGCCAGATCGACGACTCGTTCGATCCCCGCTTCTACAAGCGACCGAAAACCGTTCCCCCGCCCGCTCCGGCGGTCGTCCCCGAGGCCCTGGACGCTCAGCCTGCGGCGAAGTAACGCACATTTAGGCGAGTTGGGACGAGATAACGATTTCAGCGGTTGCGCGGCGGTCCAGACGTTCGCTCTTGTGAATAGCTTCGACAAGGGCCCTTTCTTTCGCCAGACGACTGGGGGACTGCCGACGCGGAATGCGCGGATTTGACTGTCGTTCGGAGTGAACTACCCTTGACTGGGCTGAATTATTCACAGCCCTGAATGTCCAGGCTGTGTTACACACGAACCGCAAGCGCCAGCGAGGATACGCTCACAATTATCCCTGGCTGGAGTGGCGACGGGCGGGTTTCCAAGACCACATGGGTTCCGCTGGGTAAAGATGGCGCCGCAAGGATCCACTATGGGGAACGATAAGCAGCGAGTACTCCAGGGCGCTTCCATCGCGAACTTGATCGCGTGGCTCAGCGCCGGCCTCTTGGCGGCAGCTTGGGGGTCGTCCTTCGATTCCTCGTGGCAACCTGTTTGGATGCGCATCGGCGCCTTCGGATTAGTGTCATCCGTAGGATTGCAGATTGCCGCGAAGCTCCGGGATTCGCGAAGACTTCAGGCCGAAAAGAAGAACACCGAAAGGACGCTCAACAAACGGGTCGAGGCGATCGTGAAGCACGAAGAATGCTTCGGTCCGGTCGAGGAATTTGCCGGCTTGCCGCGGCAAAAGTCCGTCTGAACTAGCCTGAGCCGCAACATGTTTTCGACTCGAGTCCTCCTGTCTTCTCGCGCCGGTTCCACTTTTGGAGATTGCGGCATGTTGTCTCGCGTCGTCTACGCCGAGAATCCTGCGCAAGCCTGGCGGATCGCCGTGCTGACCTTCATTGTGCTGGTCGTGGGGTGCTCTCGGTCGAAAACTCCGTCCGCGCCTCCCGCGCCGAACGCCGCTGCGGCCGCAGCGCGCGACGCGGCGCAACGCGACGTGAACGAGTCCCAGGTCAAGATCGATGAACTTGGCGCGACACTGACCAAGCTGGAAGTCGAGTTCGCAACATTGAAGGGGCAAGTCAAGTCAGGCGAGCCGGCGGCTCCAGAAGCGTCGACCACCAAAGCGTCAGAGCTCGAGTCGAAGATCGCCAGCCAGCGCACCGAAATCGACAAGGCGACCAAAGAGTTAGCCGAGCGCAAAATCAAGCTGCAAAAAGCGCAAAAGGAAGCCAACTCGTTGCGGAACGATCCAGACAAGAAGTAGGATGACATTCGTCGCTTGTTCGGGGGGCGGTTATTTCGCTCACAAAGAGAGCCGAATCTACGGCTTCTCTCTTTTTCGAGCGACCGCGGGACGGTGTAAGGTATCCTTAAGGTGTTCGGCTCGCGTCTTCTTTTGCACGGGGAGGAGCTGTCATGGATTTGCTGTGGTTCATCGTGATCGGGATTGTGGCAGGTTGGTTGGCCGGTCAGATCATGAAGGGGGGCGGCTTCGGCATCCTCGGCGACCTGGTCGTGGGAGTTGTCGGCGCCTTGCTCGGCGGCTTCCTGTTCGGAAGGTTGGGAATCTGGGAAGGGGGCGGCTTGCTCGGCAGCTTGATCGTCGCCACCATCGGCGCGATCATCCTGCTGTTCCTACTGCGACTCATCCGCCGCGGGCCGGCGGTCTAAGACTGCCCGGCGAGGCCGAATTGCGACTAAGATACTGATTCCCCGCCCCCAGTGAGCGGGTTATATTCGCCAGTTAACGCCCCACTTGGCATTGCAACTGGAGAATCTCTTGCTTTTGCGCCGCACTCTGCCGCTCATTCTGGCGATCCTTATCACCCGGGTTTCGTTTTCGCCGGCCGTCGAATTACCGGCCAACGCAGTCTTTCCCGGCAAGCACTGGGCGGAGCGAACTCCGGCTGAAGCCGGCATGGACGCCGCCCGTCTCGATCGTTTGGCTCAATTGCTCGACGGCCGCGGTTGCGTGATCCGCGGCGGCTATGTCGTCAAGAGTTGGGGATCGCAATCCAAACGCGGCGATTGGGCGTCGTCTGCCAAGCCGGTTTTAAGCACGCTGTTGATGTTCGCCATCGCCGAAGGCAAGGTCGCGAGCCCCGACTCGCGGCTGGTCGATCTCGGTTGGCCGCTTGAGGAAAAAGACAAGTCGATGACAGTCGCCCACCTGGCGAACATGATCAGCGGTTACGCGCGGCCCGAAGAGCCAGGCGCCGCCTGGGCGTACAACGACTTCGCGATTCAACTTTATCAGAAGACGCTGTTCGACAAGATCTTTCGCGAAGAGCCGAACGCTGCCGCCGCCGCGCGATTCGCGCCGCTCGAACTGGAAGAAGGGTTGAAGTGGGACGATCGTCGCCGACGGCTGTCGACTTCGGTCCGCGATTTCGCCCGTCTGGCCTGGCTTTGGCGGCAACATGGCGAGTGGCAGGGGAAGCAACTTTTGCCGCGAGCGCTGTTCGACGATTGCAACCGTCCGCACGTTGCGCCCGATCTACCGCTGAGCGCGCCGGGCGACGCGCCCGATTATTTGAACATCGGCAGCTATGGCGGCGGGTCGAACCATTTCAGCAAGGCGGGCCCCGGCGTCTACGGCTTCAATTGGTGGTTCAACGGCAAAGGGGGACCGCATCCCAGCGCAACCGCGTGGCCCGACGCACCGGCCGACACGTTCATGTCAATCGGCGCCGGCGGAAATTGCTCCGTCATCATTCCCAGTCTCGACGTCGTGCTGGTCGCCGCCGCCGCTAACTGGGGCGAGTCGGAACCCGGCAACCGCCAGGCGCCAATGAACCGCTTGATCCGTTTGCTGGTCGAGTCGACGAAGCCGCAAACCGCCCCTCCCGCCATGGGCGAGATGCGCGGCGAGCCAAAACGCTGGCACAACGTCACCCTCACCTTCGCCGGACCGCAGACCGCGGAAACGGCCGAGGTGAATCCCTTCCGCGACTATCGGCTGAATGTCGTTTTTGCCCACCGGATGAAAACCATCGCCGTGCCGGGCTATTACGCGGCGGATGGCGCCGCGGCCGAAAGCGGCGCCGAAGCCGGCAATTGCTGGCGAGCTCATTTTTCGCCCGACGAGCTCGGTTCATGGAGTTATCACGCGTCGTTCGTGCGCGGCGCGGACGTGGCGGTGGACTTGAATCCAAATGCCGGGACGGCCGAGAGTTTCGACGGCGCGAGCGGTTCGTTCGAGGTCGAAAAGACTGACAAGCAGACGCCCGATCTGCGCGCACTTGGACTTTTGCGCGACGTGCGGCAGCGCTATTTCGTGTTTGCCGAGACCGATCAGCCGTTTCTCAAAGGGGGCGCGGACAGCCCGGAAAACTTTCTGGCGTTCGACGAATTCGACGCCACGAAGCCGACGCATCGCTACGAGCCCCACGCGGGAGACGCGCGGCCGGGCGATCCCACCTGGCGCGGCGGACGGGGTAAGAACATCCTGGGCGCGCTCAATTATCTGGGCGAGAAAGGAGTAAACTCGTTCTACTTCCTGACCATGAACGTCAAAGGGGACGGAAAGGACGTCTGGCCATGGCTGGATCGCGACGAGCGATTTCGCTACGACACGAGCAAGCTCGACCAATGGGAGATCGTTTTCACGCACATGGATCGATTGGGAATCGCGATGCACGTGGTGCACCAGGAACAGGAAAACGATCAACTGCTCGACCGCGGCGAACTGGGACCGCAGCGCAGGCTCTATTATCGCGAATTGATTGCCCGCTTCGGCCACCATCCGGCGCTGGTTTGGAATTTGGGGGAGGAAAACACGAACACGACGGAGCAGCGGCTCGAGTTCGCCCGCTATTTCGACGCGCTCGATCCGTATCACCATCCGATCATGGTCCACACGTTTCCGAAGGACTATGAAAAAGTCTAC
>DASXPZ010000744.1:0-5354 GCA_036493275.1 Pirellulales bacterium | reverse complement strand
CGACGATCAGCGATTGATCCGGCTTGGAGTTGCCGCAAACGTTCTGGTCCTTGGTGACCGGCAGGGGAGCATACTTCGGCGGATCGCCGGCGTAGACAAAGCGGCCTTTGATCGTGCCCCAGCCGGTCCCGGTCGAGACGGGGCCCGCCTCGGCCGTGGCCCCCGCGGTTCCACCCTTGCGTAGCGTGGCGGCCAGGGTGACGTCGGGCGTCGGGTTCAAAGCGGGGGCTTTGCTACAACCGCTCACCGAGCAAAGTAGCAGGCCCGAACAACTCAAACTGATGATGATAAAAACGCGACTCACCATAGGCGCCTTATAAAAATCTCAACTGGAGCGAAATCCGCCGGTCAAGAAACGGACTACTTGTTCACAACACTTTTTACTTGTTAAACACCTTTGCGTTCAGCTTGATCACGCCGAGATCGTTGTCGCCCGGCTTGATCATCACTTCGAACCTGCCGTTGGTCCAACCGTTGCTCTTGTCGTCTTTGAAGTTGCCGGCCTTTTCTTGCAACACCCCGAAATCAAGTTTCTTACCGGCTGGCAAATCCTTGATCTCGAACGAGCCGTCCGCCTTCGAGACGGCAAAGTAAGGATTATCTCGCGGAACGACCAGCGCCTTCATCCAGCTATGGATGCTGCACTCGACCGGCGTGAGCCGCTCGGTGGCCTTGGCGTACTTGTAGGTGGCTTGCGCTCCAGGGACGAGATTGGGGTTCGCCTCTTTGCCCCCCGGCTCGGTGATCTTGCTGTTGTGTGAGAAGGGATCCGAATTCTTGACCACCAGGGTCTGCGTTATCAGGATCGGCAACACGTGGGGCTCGAAACGGCAGCCCTTGTTGTCGAGGACGACTTCGCCCTTGGCGTCTTTGAGCAATTCCGGCTTCACCTTCACTTCCTTAGTGCGGCAAAAAATCACCACGTCCTTGATTCCTTTGTTGTCCTTATCGACGATCAGCTTCTCTTCGTGGACGTCGTGCGCCTTGCAGAGGGGCTCCTTGGTGGTGTCGACCTTGGCGGGGACGGGAAGGGGGCCCTCGAAGACGAACCGGCCCTTCAGGTTGCCCCACTCTTCGGCCTGGACGAACGAATCGCCGCAAGTGAAGACCAACGCGATGATGAGCGCGCCGCTAAACGCGCGGAAGAAAGGTTTGCTACACATGGGATGCGTCTCCTCGATTTTTTCCGGACTGGATGGCAAACGACAAACACCAATCCGGATTGGGCGTATCAAGCACCGATCTAAAAGTCTGGGTCGCAGGACGGGCTTTATTGGCCGCCGGCTGCGTCTGCGGCCGGTTTTTCTCCGTCGGGTTCCGGCTCGGCCGGTTTGACCAGCGAACGAATCGACGTCTTGTGATTCATGTAGGTGTCATAATTCAGCATGAAGTCTTCAACCCCCTCCAGTTGCTCAAGCGACGTGCCGGGGAACAGTTCCTGCGGCGCGGGCTTGCCAGGGAGGAAATTCTCGGGCATGCCGGTGAACGGCAGCTTGCGCTTCGGCTTCGCTAGCCAGACCTGCAACCAGTCGCCACGAATCCGCTGATAAACGCGATCCAAGTTGGGCGCCAGACCGGTCCCGGGCCCCGGCGGAGTGTAATCCCCTAGCAAATGGCACTGCACGCAGTACTTGTTGCTGGTGACGAGCTGCATCGCGTCAGGCAGGCGTTTTGGGTTAGCAGCGTCTTGCTGTGCCAGGTAAGCGCTGTCGGTGCGATGATCCTCGTGGTAAGGGTACGGAACATTGTCCATCGCGGCAAAATAGTTTGCCAACGTCGACGCCTCAGCACTCGACATGTTGAACCGCGGCATTCGCAACGCCACCGCGGGGCGAATGGGATAGGGATTCAGCAAGAAGTTATGCAGCCATTCGGTCTGTACCTTCGCCCCTTCGCCGATCAAAGGCGGCGGGACCCAACCGAACGAGTCGCTCTCTTTGGCGTTGGGGTTCGGACCGCTGCGCTCATTTTCCAAGACGATTGGCTGCAACATCCGGGCGAAGTCGCCACCCACGGGAGGACGCTTGCCGGTGATCTGGCTCCGTAAGATCGAGACTTCAGGCCCGCCCATCATCCACGGCTGGCCGTTGATCGGCACAGACTTCCAGAGGGCCATGTAATACTCGGGATCTTCGTCCTCGCCGCCGACCGTTGGGTTAACCATGCCGGTGACGGTGGCGTGCCCCCAGCCGCGGCGATCGACTTTCTTCGAAGCGGCTAGCTCCGCCGGAGAGAAATGGGGCGCCTCGAACGGATAGCCTTCGAAGGCGGGCGGGTCTTGGAACGTCTTGGGGTCATACGTGAAATCCCACGTTTCCATGGCGAACGTGTGACATCCGTTGCAGTTGAACTTGTTGATCAGCTTTTCCCCTTCGACGATCGCCTTGCGGCGCGGCTGCGGGGAGTAGACGTACTGCGCCGCCGGAGGCTCCGCCACCAGGCCCAGCACGAAGGTGATCACCGCTTCGCGCTGCGCGTCATTCAGGTTGAACTTGGGCATCCGCAGGCGGTCGATGTAATCCTTGTTCTCGGTCATCCGGTAGTCGTAGCTGCGAGGCTCACGCAGCTTCTGCCAGATGAAGCCTTCGCGCTCGTGGTTGATCACCTTCTCGGTGAAGAAGCCCTGATCGTCCGGCATATGATGCGGGTCGAGCGCTTCTTCGATATCCTGCACGTGTCCTTCGCCATGCACGAAGTTCTGCTGCGCTATGTATTGCACGACCTGCTCGAAGGCCAGCTTCGACGGCTCTTTGCGTCCCCAGTCGGCCAGCCCGGTGCCAATCGGCTTCGAGTCTTCGAAGCCGGGTATGTCGTGACAGCCGACGCAGCCCAACCGTCCGATGGTCCGCCGACCGACGTACAGCACTTTGTGCCGCAGATTCTCTTCGGCCGTCATGTTGGGCGTTTGGACCAACAACTGCTCGTCAACCTTCAACTGCGAGCGGAGCTTTTCAGGAATGCCGCTCTTCAAATATTCGGTTGTCTTGCTGTTGGTAAAGCTGGCCTGCATGTACTGGCGGGCGAGCTCGTCGAGGGCGGCTTCGTCGAGAGGCGGCGGCGCCTTGGGCTGCCACTCTTGTTTCGAACCCAACAGGAACGCCGTGACGTCGGCCGCCGGATCGGTCAGCTTGCCGTCGGCGTCTTTGATTGGGTCTAAAAACAAGTTGGGCATCACCGTGCGGCCGTGATAGTGCATCGGCTCGCGGACCCAGCTATAGAGCCACTTGGCTCCTTCGGGTGTGGTGAGCTTGTTGCCGATCCGCGACAGGTTCGGCCCTTGCGTCGACTTGGCGTCAGGGAAGTCGTCGTGCGTGTGGCAGGCAAGGCAGCCGCGAATCTGGAAGACCTTTTTACCGCGCTCCGCGGAAGGCGCCTCGGACACGTCTTTCGGCTTTTCCAGGTACTCGAAAGGCTGGCTGGCGTTGAGCAGATACTCGGCGGCCGCCCGAACTTCGATCGGCTCGAACTTTTTGGATTGCGTGATCCCTTCGCTGTCCACATAGACCGGAACCATCACCGGCTCCGGCTCTTCACCAACTAGTGGCTGGCCGAGCGCGTCGACCGGTGTCCGCATGACCGGATTGCCGTTATCATCGAGCTTCTGTTTCATCTCCGGGCGACCGTCCTTGTCGCGCTTGATCTCGTGCAAATGATCATCGAGACCGAAGAAGCGAGGCATCTTGGTCGTGGGACGGAAATCGAACGGGTTGCGGATCCAGTTCTGCAGGAACTCGCTCGAAAGCTTGCTCTTCACGTAGCGCAGGCTGGGGCCCGGCTTGCGGTATTGTCCTGGCGTTTCGTCGTCAGCCCCCAGGATGCCGGCCATGCTGTGCGTGGCTGCCGCGAGGCGCGCGGCGGGCTTTTCCGCAACGTCTGCTTTTTCCTGCGGAGCGGACTTCTTAGCGAAGTCTTCGACGATCAACTCCGCCAGTAGCTTGCGCGTCTGCGTGCGATCCGGGTGCTCGGCCACTTCGTGGGCCAGCGATTTTTCTTGAGGGCTGATCGACGGATCGGCCAGGACTTGCAGCGCTGCGGCCCCGTACGGTGGCTCCGTGCGAATGTCTGGACCGCGGCGGCGCGTCGGGCCGTCGAAACCGTTGATCTCGTGGCAGCCAAAACAGCCGTACGAACGAATGACGTCGAAACCTTCCATGAGCTTGGGCGCCGGCGGATCGGGGAAACGCTCGCTCGGCTCAAGCTCCGCCAGATCCTGGTGGCACTTCAAGCAGGAGCTTTCGACGAAGCGGTCAGGCCGCATCGGGTAGATCCAGTGGTGGTTATTGAACCAGCCGTGGTCGTCGGCCCATTCGGTCGCCTGGTGCGGCGAATTCGGCGTATGCGAAGCCCATTGGAAACTCGTCGCGCTCCCCTGTCCTTCGTGGCAGATGGTACAGCCCATGTCTTGCATCTTGTGCGGGCTGAGGGATCCGAGGTAGAGATCCAACCGCGGATGCGAGCTGAAAGGATGCGGCAGCCCACGCTCGACGAGCAACTCGATCGGCTTGCCCCAGGCAACGCCGTAGAGCAAGGCCCGATTCACTGCGCTATTGTCCGCGACGATGGCGCCGTTGATTTCCTTGATGACGTCGCCGACTTGTAGTCCGGCGTCGGCCGAAGGAGTGACGCTGCGGGCGACGCTGATCGTGACGTCGGTCGGATTAATCAATCCGCGATCGGCAAGTTTCAGTCCGTAGAGCTTCTCCAGCCATTCGGCGGGCTTGTAGCCTTCTTTGCTTTGCTGCGCGGCCAGCAGCGCGGCGGGGGCCTCGGTCGGCGTTTTCAGCTTGATCAACAGCTCTTTATCGGGACGGGCCGGATAGGCCGGCAGTCCTCCGGGAGCGGTTTTGTCGATCGCCTGATGGCAAGTGACGCAACGATCGAAGCGGGCGACGTCTTTGAAGTTGTTGTTCAAGGTCAGCTTCGGCAACCAGATCTGGTCGATCTTTAGCGGTCCGTTGAAACCGTCGATGACCGGCATCGTGAGGATGTCTTTGGCAAACGTCAGCGTGCGATCTTGCTTCGCTTTTTCGAGCTGGGCCAGCTTGGCCAGGTGGTCGTCGAGGGCCTTTTTGGCGACCGTCTCTTTGGCCGTGGCTTCGGTCAGAACGGCGTCGAGCGCCAGCCGATGCGACTTGGCCTCCTGGTATTTGAGCGTCTGCGCGTCGACCTTTTTCTTGATTTTGTTGACGGCTTCGAGTCGCTCTTCCAACTCTTTCTCCGGCAAGCCTTCGTTCACCCCCAGGTTGTAGCTGCTGCGGACGACGTCGAGATCGGCGCGGCCGAATTTCAATAGGCTGAAATCCTTGTCTTCATCGAACTGCGCCTTGCGCTGGATCTTGGTCATCGAGTCGAGC
>DASXPZ010000743.1:0-3870 GCA_036493275.1 Pirellulales bacterium | reverse complement strand
CACTTGCGGCTTGGCGATCTGCGACGTCGGGCAGCCGATGATGAACCAGCCCCCGGTGTCGATCACCAGCAAGCTGCCGTCGGCGTCTTCGAAGACGTCGGTCGGATGAAAGTCGGCGCTCGCAGACGTCAAGAAATCTTCGTTGCGGCAGCGATACGTGGCGCCATCAGGGGTGATCACATGCCGCAGGACCTTGTGCATGTTGAAGAGGGCCGAGAAGAGGTTCCCCCGGTACTCTTCGCCAAACATGTGACCGCGATAGATCGCCACGTCCGACGAAGCCGACACGCCCAGATGCGTGAGCGCCGGCAGCAGGTCGCCGGTGCGCTTATGTTCTTTGATCGTCTTGTCGCGAACCGGATATTGGCCGCCGTCGACGCAGTGGATCAGCGCGTCGCGCAGGTTGGGGCCCATGGAGTCGGAGGCCAGAAACGTGCCGCTGGCGAAAAAGTCGCCCGCGTCCGTGAACGCCACGCCAACCGCGTTACCTTGCGAGCCGCAAACGACTTCAAGCTCAGTCCCGTCGGGCTTGCAACGCAGCACCAGCGGCGCCGTTCCCTCGTGAACAACGGGGCCGTCGGGGCGGCGAATTTTGTGCGGAAATCTCCCGGCGCACCAATAAACGCGACCATCAGGACCCAGCGACGCGCCATGCATATCATCCGCGACGCCGGTGTTGGCAAAGCCGGTGGCGAGGACCTCGCGAACGTCGGCCACGCCATCGCCGTCATTATCGCGCAAGCGCCAAAAGTTCGGCGGCGAGGAGACATAAACCCAGCCGTCGTGCCAGAGGATCCCTTGCGGGAAGACGAGCTTATCGGCGAACAAGGTGCTCTTATCAAAACGGCCATCGCCGTTGACGTCTTCGAGGACGCGAATTTCGTGCGGCGGATTCTCGGCCAGCACCGCGCCGCGACTGTTGACGCCGACACTTTCGGCCACGAACATCCGGCCCCGATCGTCGAAGCTTGCCAACATCGGATGAGCGACCAGCGGAGGACCAGCCACCAACTCCACGCTAAATCCGGCGGGAACAGTCAGCGGCGGCGGCGCGAACGGCGGCGCGTCGGCAGCGACGCCCGGTCCGGCGGGAATCAGCTCCAGAAGTTTGAGTTGCCCTAGCTTGTGCGGCTTGCGATTCGTGCCATGAATACTGACAGCGTGCTTGCCGCCGGTGAGCAAAACGCGGCCGAGGAGCTTACGCTCGAACGCGCCGGCGGGCGTGGTGGCCTTTAACTCTGCGCGGATCGTGGTTTGACCATCGATATCGACGGCGAAGGTCTCGCCAGCCGCGTCCTGAGAGACATTCAACTCGCCGTAGACGTCGTATGAACCGGCGGGCGCCTTTTCGAGCATCCAGGTGGCGCTTTGCTTGCTATCGGTCCAATCGGCCAGCGCTCCGTCGACGACTTTCAATGCGGTCCCGCTGAGCGTGGCGCCTTCGGCAGAGAGCGAGACGACGCCCTTGCTATCCGGCGAAACGTTCAGCTTCTTGTCGGCCGCGTTCCCAATCTGCGCACTCGAAAGCATCGCCAGCAGGGCTAAAACAATTGCAATGAAGCGCGACATGGTTCAAATTCCTTTTGCTCGCAAAGCGGTCCTGAGCCGCGTGTAGTGTAAGTTGTCGCCGCCATTGAGTCCAAACTTCGCTGGAAACGCCGCCAAGCGGCTCCAAGCCCCATTCCTCGGCAGATAACCTCGGGCTGGCGGCCATTTCAACCCTGTCACTGCGGGACGGCCAAGAGTACGATAAGGCCTGACGGGACGAACCCAAAACTTAACAGAACGGCGAACGGCTGATGGCTCGCGATAGAGATATTGATTACGCCGCGGTGGCGGTAAAGACCGCGATTGTGGAGAAGTTCGGCCGCAAGAGCGAACTACAGGATCTGAACGTAACGGCCCATGACAAAACGATTGAAATTCGTGACGGTCGCAAAGTGGCCCAAGGAACGCGCGACGACCTGCTGGCCGCGCTCCGCAAGAGCGACACGTATGAGGCGCTGTGGGAGGAATTGGCGGCCGCGAACTAAGCGGAGTCGCCAGGCGGGCGCCTTATTCGGCTTCTTTCTTGTCAGGCGTTTTTAACGCTGCTTTCGCTTCGCCCTCTTCCCTCGCTCGCAAACGATCGGCGTGGACTCGCGCCACGTCCCACATGTAGTGGCCGATCTTGTGCTTGTCGGCGGCCTGATTGATATGCTCCGCCGCGCGGCGCGCGTCTCCTTCGCTCTCGTAATAGAGGCCGAGATAGAGCTCGGCGTAAAACAGCCGCTCGTTCAGTCGCTCCGCCGGTGGATCATCGGCGCGGGCTGCGCGTAGCACATCGTCCGGCGTCGCTTTGCCGGCGAATAGTTCGTAGATCTCCGACATCGGCACGCGCCGGTCGCCGCGGATCGGCAGGATTTCTGCACGAGCTTTTTTCACGCCCGACTCTCGCGCCATGCAAAGATATCGCCAGACGGCGTTCTCGACGTCGCTCGAGTCGACCGTCTGGTAGCCTTCGAATTGCTGCCGTCCGTCTTCGTAGCGCCCGGCGTAGTAGTACGAAATGCCGCGCTTCCAGTGGCGCCGCTTCTGGTCGGGGCGAATGGCCAGAAAGCGATCGAAATCGGCGATCGATTCCTCAATGTGGCCAAGCTGAAACTGCACGCTGCCGCGGCGATCGTAGAGCTCGGCCGGTTTTGGGTCGGAGACAATCGACTTGTCGAGATCGGTGAGCGCGGCTTCGAGTTTCGCCTTGCGCTCCTCGGCGCTCTCAGCGGCAAACGCAAATCGCGATGCGGCGATCGCCATCGCCACGCAGAGCAGCAGGATCATCGGTCGCATGCGGCGCTTCTTTCGATAAGGATCTGGTGGGCGAGACGACTTGGGTTTGCCTTTTGTGGTTCGTGATGGACAAACCAGCCGACCGAGAGACTAACCCGTTTTCCGCTCGGTCGCCACGGCGCGGGCGATCACGTCGTCGCAACTCGGCATGGCCTGCCCGGTAAGCTCCGGCAGGCGGCGGCAGATCAAAAAACTGTCGGCGCTCCGCTTGGCGCGGCCCGGAGGAAGGGCCGCAATGGGCTGGGCCAGGTCGCCCGAGCAGCCCAAGGCGATCGAGATTCTGCGAACCAGTTCGACGCGCGCGACTTTGTCCCTCGACCCGATATGGAACACGCTGCTGGCGTCGTCGCGACCAATCAGATCGAGCAACAAGCGGGCGAGAGTTGGCGCGTCGATTGGGTTGCGATATTCGGCGATTGGGACTTCAATCGTCTCGCCAGCGCGCAGGGTCTTTGCCAGGCGATCGAGATGGCTGTGCACGCCCTCGCGGCGGGCAAACCCCAGCACCATCGAATAACGCACGATCGCGGCGGTGGGAAGGATTTCACGAATCGCGTCTTCGGCCCGGGCCTTGCTGCGGCCGTATTCGTTGGGAGGCGTCGGTCGCGCGACTTCGTCATAGCCTCCCAGGGCGCCGTCGAACACGGCGTCGGTGGAAGTATAGAGCAGCCGCGCTCCGCGCCGGCGGCACTCGCGCGCCACATGCTGGGCGCCTGTGACGTTGATCCTTTCGGCCGTGGCCGGCTCGCGCTCGCAATGTTCCACATCCGCCAGCGCCGCGGCCAGGACTACCCCGTCTGGCTGCGCCACGTCGAACGCCGACTTCACACTCTCACTATCGGTCACGTCAAGCAGAATCGAACGATGGCCCGTAGCTGCTGAGGCGCGCGGCTGACGGCTGGCGGCGAACAACTCGAAACGCTCACGACCAACCTCCGACAGCCAACCGCCGACAAAGCCACTGGCGCCGATCAGAAGTAGCTTCGGTTTCGTGGCGGTCATTCGGTATTGCCTCGACAGGTACCCTCGAAGAAAGAACGGACT
>DASXPZ010000742.1:0-7526 GCA_036493275.1 Pirellulales bacterium | reverse complement strand
AGAGAATGAAGATCGCCAGCTTACTTATACGTCCATTCGCGAATATCGACGAAGTGCCCGGCGACGGCGGCCGCCGCAGCCATGGCGGGCGAGACCAGGTGAGTACGGCCCCCCTTGCCTTGGCGCCCTTCGAAGTTGCGGTTGCTGGTCGATGCGCATCGTTGGCCAGGGGAGAGCGTGTCGGGATTCATTCCCAGGCACATGCTGCAGCCCGCCTCGCGCCATTCGAAGCCCGCCTCGACGAACAGCCGGTCGAGCCCTTCGCTTTCTGCCTGGCGCTTCACCTGGCCGCTGCCGGGCACCACCATCGCGTGAACCTTGTCCGCGACGTGATAACCCTTCACCACAGCGGCCGCGGCTCGCAAGTCGGTGATGCGGCTATTGGTGCATGAGCCGATGAAGACGCGATCGAGCGTCAGCGATTCGATTGGGGCCCCCGCCGTCAGGCCCATATAGGCCAGCGCCCCGGCGGCCGATTTGCGTTCGTTCTCGTCCGTTAGCGCCGCCGGATCGGGGACGCGGTCCTTGACTGTGGTCACTTGCCCGGGGTTGGTTCCCCAGGTGACTTGCGGCGCGACGTCGGCGGCGCGATAAACTTCCACCCGGTCGAACTTGGCGCCCGCGTCGCTCGGCAGCTTGCGCCACTCGGCTACGGCCGCGTCGAAGTTCTTGGGGGCGAACTCGCGGCCGCGCAGATAGTTGTACGTCGTGTCGTCCGGGGCGATCATCCCGCAGCGGGCGCCCGCCTCGATCGACATGTTGCAGACCGTCATTCGCTCTTCCATGTCGAGGGAGCGGATCGTTTCGCCGGTGTACTCGATGGCATAGCCGGTGCCGCCGTCGGTCGTTAGTTGGCCAATCAAATACAAAATCAGATCTTTGGCCGTGACGCCGCGAGCCAGCTTGCCGTCGACCCGCAGCTCGAACGTCTTCGGCCGATATTGCAACAGCGTCTGCGTGGCCAGCACGTGCTCGACTTCGCTCGTGCCGATGCCGAAGGCCATGGCGCCCATCGCCCCATGCGTGGCGGTGTGGCTGTCGCCGCAGACGATCGTCATGCCGGGCTGCGTGAGGCCCAGCTCGGGGCCGATGACATGGACGATTCCCTGCTGGGCGTTGTCGAGATCGTAGAGCCGGACGCCGAACTCGCGGCAGTTGTTGCGGAGCGTGTCGATCTGCTGCTTCGAGATCGGGTCGAGAATCGGCAGCCGCCGATCGGTGGTCGGAATGTTGTGATCCGGGGTCGCCACGGTCCGTTCGGGTCGGCGCACCTGGCGGCCGGCGAGCCGCAAACCTTCAAAGGCCTGGGCGCTCGTCACCTCATGGACCAGGTGGAGGTCGATGTAGAGAATCGTCGGCTTCCCTGCCTCCGCTCGGACGACGTGCGCGTCCCAAACCTTATCGAACATCGTGCGCGGGGAAGCGTTAGCCATCGATCGCCTGCAAAAATGAAGGAAGAGTTTGGGCGTGAGACGTCGTGCGCTGGGCGTAGACCAGGGCGTGGGAAGAAATCTCCCAACGGGTCATTTTAGCCGACAGCGCGCCCCTTGGGGAGGTTCGCGATCGGCGAGATCATTCTGACCTCCGGGCTCTGCGACCCCCGCGACTAGAAGTTTTTTGGACTGATTCTCGCCGGCGTCCGAGACCGGCCATCCGGCTTGCCGCGGATCTTTGTCCCGGAGAACCAGACGACGACCAACCCTAACGGCTGTGCTATCGACGCCGAAGGCCAAGGTGGTGAAGCTCGCAAAACAAGAAGCCCTCGGTCAGCGTCAGTCCTTGGTTAGGGCTTTTGCAGCTTGATCTCTCCAAAGGTCATGTAAACAAGTGCAGTGCCTGCTGGGCCACGGTAGGCGCCATTAGCTTTTCAGTCTTGCGGCCACGGCGGTGAACTTCCAGGCTTCGTCTTCGGTACACTCGATCTTGCGATCCGTATATTTGGAAAGGCGATGTTTTTCGCCGAATTCTCTTGCAAGACCTGCGTGTTTCCGAAGTGGCTCCGCCACGGAAGGATGGTCCCATCCCCAGAGGAAAGTTCCGTCGACTGTATTGTAAGTGCCGACGATCTGGAGTTCCGCCTCGGCAATCGTACCGTCTGCAAACGTAAATCGAATGCGACTCGTGTCTTGATCCGCGGCCCAGTTGGTCTCCTCACCAAGGCGCCATGCGGCAGCATGGGCGGCTGTTTGCGTGCGAAGTCCCTCCACCCTTTGCTGGATGAATTCTGTCGGTTTTACTTCGGCAATTCCTTGAGAACATCCGGTGAGAGCAAGCACCAGGAATAACCCTATGAGCGATTTCGGATTCATCCCTGGAGCGTTGGGCTTCTTCACATTCATCTGAAACTATCCAAGGGCTTTGAACCGCCGATTGTATCACGGTAAGGCAGATTGATTCAACTAAACGCCAACATTGTTTCCACTCGCCGCAATGTTCGGACTCACATCGGCCACTTAAAACAGGTTTTCGCTCAATGTTTGGTCGCTTCGTAGCCTCTAAAGTACAATAGATTGCTACGACGACGTCGGTTGCGGTAATCCATTCGCGGACCTTCTCTTTTTCCGAATCCCCTCACATGCCGCCGCGCACGACCGCCACCGGTTTGACCCGATTGCTCAACTCGGCCGCCGGACCGGTTTACGTTCTCGACGATCAACAGCGGCTCGTGTTTCTCAATCGGGCTTGCGCCGAGTGGGTCGCCTGCGAGGCCGACGATCTGCTGGGGCTGGAGTGCCGTTATCACAGCAGTCCCGAGGCCGCCGGGCCGGCCGCGATTGCCGCTGCCCTCGCCCCGCCGTGTGAAGTGTGGAGCGGCGAGCGCGCGACGGCGCTCGTCTCGATCGACACCGGCGACGGCGCCACCGCGCCGCGGCGCGTGGATTTCTTGCCGCTGGGGAGCGACGCTGTCGACGCGACCGGCGTAATTGCGCTCGTCGCGGCGACGCCCATCGAAACAGGCGCGGCCGAGAGCGCCGCCGCGGAGGAGACGTTCGACGAAGAATCGGCCGCCGATCTCCACCAGCGACTGCGGCACTGGCGGCGAAAGCTCGCCGGGCGTTACCACCTCGACCGGCTGTTGGGCGAAAGCCCTGCCATGCGGCAGGTCCGCAACCAGGTCGAGCTGGCGGCGACGAGCGCGGCCAGCGTGTCGATCGTCGGTCCGCCGGGGAGCGGTCGGCAGCACGTGGCGCACGCCATTCACTACGGTCGCCTGCCGTTGGCCGCGGGAGAGCTTGCGCCGCTGGCCTGCCCGCTGCTCGACGAGACGTTGCTCGAATCGACGATCCGCGGCTTGGCGCAGGCGAACGCCGCGGCGCTGCAATCGGCTTCGTCGCAGGCGGCCGCCGCGTCGCGCCCGCCGACCCTGCTGCTGGCCGACGTCGATCAACTCGACCTCGACGTGCAAAAACATTTTTTGCGCACGCTGGCCTCGATGCGCGGCGTGTTGCGATTGATCTCGACTTCGCGCGAACCGCTGGCGGTGCTGGCCGCGCGGGGTGAGTTTCGGCCCGATCTGGCCTGTGCCCTGGCCACGGTCGAGATTCGCCTGCCGCGTTTGGCGGAGCGGATCGAAGACGCGCCGCTGTTGGCGCAGCGGTTCGTCGAAGAGCGCAATCGCCAGGGGGCGAAGCAGATTGCGGGACTATCACCCGAGGCGCTCGACCGGGTGGCGGCCTATCCCTGGCCCGGCAACGTGGCCGAGCTGGCCGAGGCGATTCAATCGGCGCACGCGCAAGCCGAGGGGACGCGAATCACCCCCAGCGATTTGCCGGCGCGCATTCAACTCTTGGCCGACGCCACGGCCCGCCCGCGCAGGCAAGAGGAGACGATCGTCCTCGAAGAGTTCATGGCCCGGATCGAAGAAGAGCTGATCCGGCGAGCGCTCTCGCGCGCCAAAGGCAACAAAGCCAAAGCGGCGCGGCTCTTGGGCATGACGCGCCCACGGCTCTATCGCCGGCTGGCGCAGTTAGGACTGGAAGCAGGGCCGCCGGAAGAGGAAGCGTAGCGAAGCGGAGGTGTAGGGCTCTGTCGATTTTTCGACCCGATGTGTGCCACTGCTGGCTTGTCGGCAGTGTGGCGTTGGCCCAACTCACTGGCCAACCTACTCGCGCTTCAAGCCCTCGCTGGCGCTTCCGGTTAGTGTAATTGCACTCTCCCCATTCCCGCTCGCGGCGATTTCTTTCGAAGCTGGCTTTCCGGCCGCTTTGACGTAGACCGATCGACTGGCCGAGTTCGCGCCGACTTGCAGCGGATCGGGGATTACGCCCGAGATGACGACCAACGCCGCGCAGAGCGTCATGGCGAGCGCCGATCCGGCGCCAGCCTCGGCGCGTCCCACTTTCTCCGCGGCAGGACGGAAGAACATCACCGCCACGATCCGCAAATAGTACGCGGCCGAAATCGCGGCGTTCAACACGCCGATCACCGCCAGCGCGATGAACCACTGCCGCAATTTTCCTTCGCCATCGCCTGCGGCGTCGTGGACCGAGAGCGCGCCGGTAAAGAGATTCAGCTTTCCCCAGAAGCCGGCCAGCGGAGGAATGCCGGCCAGGCTGAACATGAAGATCGCCATCGCCACGCCCGCGCCGGGATGCTCGCGGGCTGTTCCGGCCAGGTCCTCAATCGTGTCGATCTGCCGCGGGCCGCGCCCCAAATAGATGAGCGTCGCCAGCGCTCCAGTGGTCGCCAGCGCGTAGACCGTGACATAGAACAGGACCCCGCCGACGCCATCGAAGCCGCGCGCCGTCTTGGCGCCGCTGCCGGCCGCCAGGGCCACTGCCAGGCCGATCAGCATGTATCCGCCGTGCGCGATCGACGAATAGGCCAGCATCCGGCGAACGTTGTCTTGCCACAGCGCCACCACGTTGCCCAGCGTCATGGTCAACAGCGCCACGACGAGCGCGATTCTCCAACCGTACGATTCCAAGCCGGGCATGGCCACCACGACGATCCGCACCAGGGCCACCAGCGCTCCCAGCTTCGGCAGCACCGAGAGGACCGCGGCGTTGGCGTTCGAGGTTCCTTGATAAACGTCCGGCGCGTAAAAGTGAAACGGCACGGCAGTGAGCTTGAAGCCGAGCCCGGCAAAAATCAGCACCAGCGCCAACCGCGCGAACCAGGCGCCACCGGTCGAGTTTGCCCCGCTGAGCGTTTCGCGGACGATTTCGAGCTGCGTCGAGCCGGCGGCGCCGTACAAGAAGCTGAAGCCGTAGAGCATCACGGCGCTCGAAACGATGCTGAGGAAGAAATATTTCGCCGCGGCTTCTTGAGATTCGACGTCTCGCCGCCCCAAGTAGAGCAGCACGTAGGTCGGGATCGAGATCATTTCCAGCCCAAGAAACAACAGCACCAGCTCGCGGGCCGAGGCGACCAGCATCATGCCGGCGATCGCGAACATCAGCGTGCCGGCGTATTCGGGGGCTTGCACATCGGCGGCCGGTCGGGCCGACATTAACATCAAGGCCAGCCCAACGACCAGCACCAGCCAGCGGACATACTGAGCGAACAGATCGATCGCCAGCGGGCCGGCCACATTCGAGACAAGTGAGGGGCCGGGCTCACCGGCGGCGCGGACGTTGGCGTCGATATCCCGCTTTGCCTCCACGTCGGCGGCATTTTGTCCCTCGGCGGCCAGCTCAAGCGGATTCTGTCCGTGCCAGAAGTAGCGTTCGTATTGACCATACAGCAGCCAGCCGGCCAGCAGCACTGCGGCGACGCCGATCCACGACCAGATGGCCCGCCCGGCGACAAAGACTCCGGCCAAAACAATTAACGTCGCGGCGCCGGCCAGCACCAGTTCCGGCAGCAAGCAGTAAACCGTTTCACTCGTCATGTAGATCGCGTCAGTCGGCATGGCTGGCCCCCAGTTCCGCGGCGCGGGCGGCCAGGATGGCGCGGGCAGGATCAGCCGGGGCGAAGCGCTGCTCCACCTTCGCGGAGATCTCATCGGCTATCAGATCGAGATCCTCGGCCATCGGCTTCAAAAAATGATGCGGCGCCAGGCCGATCCAGAACACAAACACCACCAACGGCGCCACCGAGCAGACTTCGCGAAAGTTAAGATCCGCCACCGGCTCATGCGCGCCGGCCTGTTCCGGCTCCTTCAGAGGGCCGAAGAAGACGCGCTGCACCAGCCACAGCATGTACCAGGCGCCCAGGATCACGCCCGAGACGCTCAGCACGGAGAAGACGCGCATTGCAATCGACCAGGCTTGTGGCGCGTCGGTCCAGCCGCGCTGGAACGCGCCGAGCAGCAGCAAAAACTCGCCTGAAAAACCGTTCAGGCCGGGAAGCCCGACGCTCGACAGCGTGAAGATCAACATGAACACGGCCAACAGCGGCGTCCGCTTGGCGATGCCGCTGAAGGCACTGATCTCGCGGGTGTGATAGCGGTCGTAGATCATGCCGACGATGGCGAACAGGCCGCCGGTCGAAAGGCCGTGATTGATCATTTGCAGCACGCCCCCTTGCACGCCCAGCCGATTGAGCGAGAAAAGCCCGAGCATGCAGAAGCCGAGGTGGCTGACGCTGGAATAGGCGATCAACCGCTTCATGTCGCTCTGCGCGAGCGCCACCAGCGCGCCGTAAATAATGCCGGCGACCGAAAGCCCCAACAGCCACGGCATGCAGGTGGCCGTGGCGTCTGGCAAGTAGGGAATGCTGAATCGCAAAAAACCGTATGCCCCCACTTTCAATAAAATGCCGGCCAGCAACACGCTACCGGCCGTGGGGGCCTGTGTATGGGCCAGCGGCAACCACGTATGGAGCGGAAACAGCGGCACCTTGACGGCAAAGCCTGCAAACAGCGCGAGGAAAATCACCAATTGCAACACCGGATCGATCGGCTGCGCGGCGAGCCCTGCTTTGACCGCGGCGAACGAGAAATCGAGCACGCCGGGCATGGCGTGATAAAAATTCCAGAGCACGATCGACAGCAATCCCAGAAAGGTGAGGACGCTACCGGTGAGGGTGAACAGAAAGAACTTGATGGCCGCGTAACGACGGTCTTCGTGCCCCCAAACGCCGATCAAGAAGAAAAGCGGAATCAGCGTGAACTCGAAGAAGACATAGAACACGATAATGTCGCGGGCCGCAAAGACACCGAGCATCGCCGTCTCGAGCAACAGCAGCAGGCTGTAGAACAGCGGGGCGCGGTCTTTGATCGCTTCCCAACTCGCCAGCACGCTGGTCAGCGTCAATAGCGCGCTGAGCCCGAACAGCCAGGCGCTGAGCCCATCGAGCGCCAAGCTGAAATGAACCTGCACGCCGGGAGAATTGATCCACATCCGGTCGAACGGCGTCACATCCGGGTAGGCGAACAACAACCGTCCGGCGGCCAGCAGCGTGACCAGGCTGGTGATCAGCGCGATCCAGCGCGCGACGTTGCGCGAAGATTCACCCACGGCCCAAATCAGGCCGACTCCTACCAGCGGCAACAATACGGTGGCTGCTAATTCGTTCATCAGGCTCGCCACATGAACAGAGTGCCAATCAAGACCAGGGTCCCCAACATCATCACTAGGGCG
>DASXPZ010000741.1:0-3301 GCA_036493275.1 Pirellulales bacterium | reverse complement strand
CTACAAACTGATGCAAGAACCCCGCGCCACGCTCCGCGCACGCCTGATCAAACCCAACTAACCGCCAGCCCACACGTTACAATGCCGACAGTGCCATTCGATCCTATAGGCCATTCACGATACAAGGAGTCCAAAAGCCGGACGACTTTACGCGGCTTCCAGACGTAATCTCGCTGCATAAGAGGCAGCATGATGGCGCCCGAATCAAACTGCTGGACCAATTCAAAAACTTTAAGATTCATTTTCTACAGCCATCCGAGTGTAAAACGGTGCTGCCTGATAGGAGAGCAGGATTAGGATCAACCGCAAAAGCCACTTTTACGGAGAATCTTATCACAATCACCTCTCGTATCAACTCGCACTGAATGACCTCAATTCGCCCCTCTCGCATAACATTAGCCTGTGAAGGTCGCTTTTACTCCGCCTTGCCGATGATGTCGCGTTGCTTCGTCGTCAGGAACCCAACGTTCATTTCGGAGCTGAACGTCAGCTCGTCGCCGTTTGGGCGGAGGCCGATAGTTAGATAGAACGGCGTTTCATAGAAGCAAACTTTGGACGTGAAGACGCCCTTCGACCAGCCGCCGGCCGCGGCCACAGACTGGTCGGGCAATTTGTCCCAAGCCCCCTTTCCGTCTTGCCACTTCCCGCTGCCGCAAGCGATGCGTTGCTGGGCGCCGTCGATGCGAAAGACGAGCGTTTCTTGTCCCCCTGAGTCTTGCTCCAAGCTGAGCGATTCGAGCTTGAGATCGTTCGCGGGGAAGACGTACTTCTTGCCCGCGATCTTCGCTGGCTCGCCGTCTCCGTCCGGCAATCGGATCACCAGCCCCTTCAGCTTTTGTTGCAGCTTCTGTTGCGCCGCCTCATCCGGCGTCAGCGAAGACGATTGCATGGCCGGCAGGAGCTTGTCCCAGACGTGATCGAGGATGGCCTGCATGTTTTTCAGCCCGCTGGTGATGGCGATCACAGCGTCTTGTTCAGGGAGCACGATACAGTACTGGCCGAACGCCCCGTCGCCGCGATAAACGTTGTGGCGGCAGCGCCAGAACTGGTAGCCGTAGCCCTGTTCCCAATCGCTGGCCGGGTTGCTGCCGTTCGACGTTTGTCGCGCGGTCGCCGCTTCGATCCAAGTGGCCGGCACAAGTTGCTTATCGTTCCATTTTCCCTTTTGCAAATAAAGCTGGCCGAACTTCGCGATGTCTTCGGTGCGAATGCTGAGCCCGTATCCGCCCGTCGAGATCCCCTGCGGACTCATCTCCCACGTAGGCTGTTCGATCCCTAGCGGCTCAAAGAGACGTGGCCCGAGATATTCAAGCACGGTCTTCCCAGTCACCTTCTGCACGATGGCTGACTGCATGTAGGTGCCCGACGTGTTGTAGAGAAAATGCGTGCCCGGCCTGAACGGCACGGGATGGGCCAGAAAGGTCTTGGTCCACGGGGCGTCGGTCGTGCGGCCCGGCTCGGTCTGGTGGCCGGTCGACATGCGGAGCAAATCGCTTACGCGCATCGCCTTGAGAAAGTTGCTCGGCTCGGCCGGCGCGTCATCGGGAAAGAACTTCAGCACTTCATCGTCGACGCTGAGCTTCCCTTCGGCGATCGCCATTCCGACGGCCGTCGACGTGAAGCTTTTGCTGAGCGAGTAGAGCGAATGGCGAGCCTCGGCGCGGTAAGGGGTCCACCACCCCTCGGCCAGTACCCGCCCGTGCCGGACGAGCATGAAGCTGTTCATCGAATCGACCTTGTCGACCGCTTCGAGGAACGAAAGGATAGCCGCGGACGAGACGCCTTGGGCCTCGGGCGCGCTGCGCGGCAGTTCGGCGGAATGCGTCTGAGGGACCGAGCCCATCAAAGCGAATAACAGCAAAGGGACGTGGAGAGGCGCTTTCATGGGACTTGCTTTCCTGGCGGAGCGGGCGCGTGGTGCAAATAACCGAGGCAAGAGAATCGCTCGCAAGCGTAATCTCTTCAGTGCCCGATTGCCAGATTTCGGCCACGGATGGCCCAAGAGAGCTGCAAAGTCCTGTTGCTGAGGTCTCTGACCCCGGAGCATCCTCGACAAAGACCTATCTGAAAGAGGCCGGCCAGAGAATTAGATATGGCGAATCACGACTTTGCGACCCTTCAACCGTCGTGGCCCCTTTCAGGCGCCCGACGTCCTGGCCTTTTGCTCCGCCGGATGAACTGACCCGACTTCGATCTCGATCTTGCCCAGCCTGACGCGGACTCCGGGGTTGCCAGCCAAAACCAGGCGGGTCGCCTCACCGTCGGAAGGAGAGTCCGGCGCCACCCGAGAAGGCGCAGCGGGCCGACCGGCAAAAGTGGTATAATTCTGGCATGGAAACGATCAAACGACTTAGCGACGTAGAACCAGGCGACTTGGTCGTGGTGGAACGCCTCTTTGGGCAACGGATTGAGAGAACCGAAGGCAATGTGCTGGTCCTCAAGACGGTCGATCCGCCTCCGACCGCCGGCGCTGCGGGGCCTGGGGGCGAATTGCCGAATTGGTGTAATGTTCTTGAAGAGATGTCCGACCATGACTTGGCGGAATTAAACGTGACGATAGCCAACCCCGTGCGCCTAGCAAAGTCGCCAATCTACGATGGACCGTAGTCTTCTCGACACCAGCACATTGTCTGACGTGATTTCGCCTCAGGCCAAACGGCTTCCCGCTGTCGCCACGCATCTTAAGTTATATCTATTGGAACACGGCAGGCTGACGTTTTCACAGATTTCGTCTTATGAAATCTTGCGCGGCCTTCGGAAGAAGCGTGCCGTAGTTCAACTAGCGCGATTTGCAATATTTTGCGATCGCTCGGAATTGTTGCCTGTCACCTACGAAGTGCTTGATTGAGCGGCCGCACTTTGGGCCGATGGTCAGCAACGTGGCATCTCGGTTGATGACAGTGACCTGGTAATTGCGGCAACAGCTCTGATCGAAGGCGTCCCGCTGATTACTGCAAATCTGAAGCACTTTGCCTGGATTGCGGGCCTTTCGGTTGGAGACTGGCGACAGCTTTAGAAGGCGCGCAGCTGGCCGTGCGTTAGGGCGCCTGCACCCCTTGCTCCGCCGGATGGACTGAGCCCACTTCGACCTGGAACTTGCCCAAGCCGACGCGGACGGCGCCGTTATTGCTGGCCATGGCGAGGCGCGTCGCCTCGCCGTCGGAGCGAGCTTCGAGGACGGTCTTGATGTCGGCGGCCGACATGCCGCGGGCGAGCATTTCCTGTTTCAGCGCGGCGTCAATCTCGGCCTGACGCGATTGCCGCAGGTAGTCGGTGATAAACACAATCGCCACGCAGGCCA
>DASXPZ010000740.1:0-3459 GCA_036493275.1 Pirellulales bacterium | reverse complement strand
GGTGACGTCCCCCTTGCCGCCGCGCTTGACGCGGCCGATCAAACATCCGTCCGCACTGACCAGCGGATTGGTGACCTCTTTGCCCGCCACGACTTCGTCCAGGGCCGCGGCCAGATCACGATGCGCCAATCGAGGCTTGGCGTAGCCGGCGCCAGTCTTGAAACCATACTGATCGTCAATGCGACCGGCGTAGCGCACCACGCGCTCGTTATCAAGCACGAACACTTCCGGTGTCCGAGTGGCGCCCAGCAGGTCTGCCACCTTGTTTTCCATGTCCTTGAGGACCGGTATCGTCAGGTTCTGCGTTTTGGCGAACGTGGCGATGTCCGAGAGCGAGTCTTGCGAGTTGGCGTCGACCGCGATGAACTTGACCCCCTTCGACTCATATTCACCGGCCAGCGCTTGCAAGCGCGGCGCGTAAACTCGCGCTAGCGGGCACTCAGTTCCCAGAACGGCAATCACCAGCACCTTGCTGTCTTTGTATTCGGCCAGCGAATGGTCTTTGCCATGCACGTCGGGAAGAGAGAAGTTATCGATCTTTCGGCCGATCGGAGAGGGGGTGGGCGCCTTGTCGGCCGGCGCAGACGCCTGGTCCGAGGCCATCGCTGAGCCAACTACCATGAAGATCAATCCGAGACTCGCGGTATGGCGGAAACTGCGCATGAGAAAACCTCGCTCCATCAAAACCGGATGAATGAGTGTGGCATTGTTTCTATCGGTTCTATCGGTTCTATCGGACGATTCAACGAAGCGCCGCTAGAAATTGATTAGCTTCCAAACTATTTGTACAAGCTAGCAGATTGAATGTAAAGAGTGAGTTTGGAACTTTTTCGCTATTTGGTACATCAGAAACGCAAGCGGAATGGGCGTTGGCGTTACTGATGGGCATTGGCATTTGGATGCCGGCGACAGGGGATAAAAGCTGAGGGGTTGAAAGACCGTCGTCTCGGGGAAGCTCGAAATCAGGAGATTACCTGCATGTTCACGTATCATCCCATTGGCGATTCAGACAACATTTTCCAAGCGCGCAAAATGATCCATACCGCTTCCCTGGCAATACTCCTCAGCCTCGCGATTGGTTTCAGCGGCGCTCAAAACGCCTTGGCCGCGCCTCCCGCGCAAAAGCGCGCCCCGGCCTCGCCCGACGCGATCCATTTGGCCCAAGGCGCCAATCAGTTCGCCCTCGCCCTTTACGGCAATCTGCGCGAAGCGAAAGAAGGGAACCTCTTCTTATCGCCGGCCAGCATTTCGACGGCGCTTGCCATGACCTACGGCGGCGCCGCCGGCGAGACCGCCGAGCAAATGAAGAGCGTGCTCCATCTCGACCTGCCGCAGGACAAACTCTTTCCGGCGCTCTCGCAGCTTTCAGGCGAGTTGACCGCGACGCGGCAGCCAGGCCTGGAGATCAACATCGCCAATCGACTGTGGGGACAAAAGACGTTTGCTTTCCGCCCGGACTATTTGAAGCTGACGCGCGACACGTTCGGCGCGGAGCTGGCCACGCTCGATTTCGCCGGCGACACCGAAGCGGCCCGCGCGACGATCAATGAATGGGTCGCCAAACAGACGAAGGACAAGATCCCCGATCTGTTGCCGCCGCGGTCGATCAACAACATGACCCGACTGGTGTTGACCAACGCGATTTACTTCAAGGGAGATTGGTCTATTCCATTCACGGCGAGCGACACCAAGCCGGCGCCGTTTTTCTTGGGCGGAGACAAGCAGGTCGAAGTACCGCTGATGTTTCAACAGAAGAAATTCCGCTACCACAAGGCGGACGGCGTGCAATTGCTTGAACTGCCGTACGCTGGCGGGCAGATGGCGATGGTGGCGCTATTGCCGGAGAAGCCGGACGGCCTGGCCAAGCTCGAAGCGAACTTGACCACGGAATCGCTGCAAAAAATGCTGGCCGCCGCGCGGAAACGCGACGTCCACGTCTGGCTTCCCAAGTTCAAGATGGCGAGCGAATTCTCGCTGGGAGACGCGCTGCAAGCCCTGGGGATGACGTTGGCGTTCGATGCAACCAAGGCCGATTTTAGCGGCATGAGCGACGCCGGCGGGTTATCGATTTCGAGCGTGGTCCACAAGGCCGTAGTCGACGTCAACGAAAAAGGGACCGAGGCCGCGGCCGCCACCGGTGTGGTGGTGGGCGTGACAAGTGCCCGAGTTCCCGACGAGCCGGTCAGGTTCCGCGCCGATCACCCGTTTATTTTCCTGATCCGCGACCAGGCAACCGGCAGTATCGTCTTCTTGGGCCGAGTGAGCGACCCGACGAAATAGCGCGGCGAACCGCCACGAGGCGAGTTGAATCAACATGCGGCAGAGGCGCCGATCACCGCGGATTAACCGAGCAGCGCGGCCAGGCGCGGCAGCATTTCGCGCAGCGCGCGGGCGCGATGGCTCAGGCAGCGTTTGACCGCGGCTCCGAGCTCGCCGAAGGTGCGGTGGTATTCGACGATCTCGAAGAGCGGATCGTAGCCGAACCCGGCTGAACCGCGACCTTCGAACAAAATCCGGCCGTGGCACTCTCCAGTTACTTCGGCGGCGATCTCTCCCTGCGGATTGGCCAGGACCGCGTAGCAAACGTAGTACGCGCCGCGTTTTTCGAGCGGCGTGGCATCCAACTCCGCTAGCAATTTGTCGTTGTTCGCTTCGTCGGTGGCATTGTCGCCGGAGTATCGCGCCGAATAGACGCCCGGCGCGCCGCCGAGCACCGCGACGCACAGACCGCTGTCCTCACCCAGGACCCACTCGTTGAGATGACGCGCCTGTTGGATCGCCTTCAGCCTTGCATTAGCGGCGAATGTGTCACCGTCCTCAACGACAGTCAGCGCTTGCGGATATTCGGCCAAGGTTCGCGCCGTGACTCCCAGCGGCGCGACAAGCTCGGCAAGTTCGATTCCCTTCTTGCGATTGTGCGTCCCAAGTACGAGCGTTGGCATGGGCGGAGGATCGGGAGGGAAAAAAGAGCGAAGAAGAGAGAATGGGGACCGCCGTCGCGGAGCGGCGCGAGCGATCAACTTTCTCTGCGGCGACTATTGCGGAACCCAGCGATCTACTTTTGCCGCGCCGCGCTCGTTGGTGACCAGCAGCTTCACGGTGTTTCGCCCGCCGTTGGCTTTGTAGACATATTCCGTGCGCGGAGAATTCTGCACAGTCACAGTGGCGGCTGTCTCGAACTCCAGCGGTTTTTTCAGCCAGGCGTGCTGCTTGACCGACCTCAGAAAGACCTCGGCTCCTTCGGCGCTCTTGAACTCGGCCGTCGTCGACTCCCAGGCTTGTTTGGCCTGTCCGGCGCGGATTTGCTCTAGGAATTGATCGGCCACGGCGTGACCGGCGTCGAATTCCGGTTCGACCGACCCGCCCGACAACATCCAAAATGCGATGACGGCCAGCCCCAATAGCGCGACGAGCGCCACCAGGCCGATCACCAACACATTTCCGCGACGCGATCGGTTC
>DASXPZ010000739.1:0-4726 GCA_036493275.1 Pirellulales bacterium | reverse complement strand
CCAAAAACGGCCCTCCGCGTCGTAAAGCTGCTGCTGGTTGAGATGCTCCTGATAGTCCGAATAAATCGCCAGCAGGTCGCGGTCTTTGGGGCCCATGCCGCGCGTCTTACAGGCCTTCTCGAATTCGTCAGGCCAGATCTCCTGCGTCTTAAGTTCGCTGATCAATTCGCAAATCAGGTCGGTAAGTCCCACGGTCCCGGCGATCGGTGCGAAATAGGTCAACTGCTTGTTCGTGGCGCGCGAGAGGATCAGCCGGCGAACGATCTGCCGCTTGACCAGAGTGGAAATCGGCTGCACCGCCGTCGAGCTCGCCGAAAGAATTTGCTCGGCGAATTGGGCAAAGGTCATTACGCCCGGCCGCAGGCAGCCGCGGAAATTGCCGGCGAGCAATCTCGCGCGAACCTCAGCCGCGCTGCGGTGCGTGGGGGCGATCCACAGCGCGGCGCCGATCTCGCCTGTCGTTAGCGCCTGCCGATGCCGCGCGAGGAGTCGCTCGGTTTTGCCGCTGCCAGCGGGGCCGAGGATGATCTCGGTCTTGCTTGTGGCGCCGGTTGTTTCGCGATCCATCATGCGAACTGCCATTGGTTTGGCTGGAAAAGCCCGCAAGTGCGTTTGAATATGAAACGCCGGCGAGGAGATTCCGCGGGACAGTTCATTTTCGCGGATCGAGGCGATTGCCACAAGCGGACCGTGGACTTGGAACGCCGCTGCGCTTCACTCGGGGGCCGGGCGGACCTACAATCGTATGTGAATCGCGACGAGGGCTACCCATCGGATGGCGTGCTATTATCTTGTGATCTTTCGCCGCGAGATAAACGTCTCGCTTGATTTTCTTTGAGAGAGAGGCGCACCTATGAATCTCCCGACTGACGTTCCGCTCGAAGTGACGTGTTTGATGGTGAAAGACAAGCTCGCCGTGGGGGAGGCGTTTCTGTTTCTCGATTGTCGCCAGCCCGACGAGTACTCCACGGCGCACATCGAAGGAACGCGTCTGATCCCGATGAAGGAGCTGCCTCAGCGGATCGGCGAGTTAGACGGTTATCGCGATAAGGAGATAGTGGTCCATTGCCACCACGGCGGCCGCAGCGAGCGGGTCGCCCTGTGGCTGCGCGAGCAGGGATTCCAAGGCGCCCGCACGATGGTCGGGGGAATTGATCGCTGGGCGGAGGAGATTGATCGGGCCGTTCCGCGATATTAACTCGCGAAATTGTCCGCGGCGCGCCGAAGGGCGGGCTTTCGTTCCTTGATCCTCTTACCTCTGGTCTCTCGCCTGTGGCCTCTCAGCAGAGGCGAGCCCCATGCTAGCGTGCTATGCTACTAGGCGTGAAATCGGTCTTGTGATCCGCCGGGTCTCCCGGTACTCTTTGCCGCCTATCTCATCTCGTGAATCCAATCGATCCGCTAGGGTCTGCCACTCGGCTGTCGCTTTGCACTCGGCTCCTTTTAGTCGCGGGCGCTGCTGGCTTAGTCGCGTTGTTGGTCGTGGCTGCCTGTTTGCAACCGAATCCGAATGGGTTTGGAACGCACCGGCAGTTGGGACTTCCCCCTTGCAGTTTTCAATGGATCACTGGAATTCGTTGCCCTGCCTGCGGCATGACCACCTCGTGGTCGCACGCCGTGCGCGGGCAATGGAGAGAAGCGGCGATGGCCAACTCGGGCGGATTGCTGTTAGCCGTGTTGGCGGCAGGCGCCGCGGCGGGCGCCTTGACGGTGGCCGCCTGGGGGAGACGCTGGAAGTTGATCATGAACCAAGGCGTGGGCGTCGGCGTGGCGCTAGCGGTCTTTGGCGTGACGATTGTCGACTGGTTGATACGGCTGTGCGTGACCTATTGGGCCTGATTCATCACGGGATCACACCTCGGCGATGACGATTGGCTCGACACTTAGATCGGACGACAGACGCTTAAAAATTAGGACGCCCGTTCATACGGGAGAGAACGATGGAACGTTCAAAACGTGATTGGCTGTGCCTGATTTTGGCCTGCGCCGTGGCGCTGCCGGCCGTGACGACGATTCCCGGCTGCGTCGGTCCTTTGACTACCGCCGCTTGGTTGATCAAGGGAAACGACGTCAACGCCGAATACAATGGCCTGAAGCATAAGCGCGTCGCCGTGATTTGCCGGCCGCTCGAAGGCTTGCAATACACGGCCGGCGGTCGCACGCCGCAGGATCTGGCAGCCCAGGTCGGCCGCTTGCTGCAAAAGCGAGTCCGAGGAATCACGATCATCGATCAGCGTGAAATCGCGAAGTGGACCGACGAGCACGACTGGGATGACTACATTGAGGTCGGCAAGCAGCTTAAGGCCGACATGGTGGTGGGCATCAGCCTGGAAGAATACGGCCTTTATCAGAGCCAGACGCTCTATCAAGGCAAAGCGCGGTTGAATATCAAGATCTATGACGTCGCCGAAGGAGGCGAATCAGTGTGGCATAAATCGATTCCGCGCATCGCTTATCCGCCGAATCGCGGAGTCGACACGGCCATGCCGGAAGAAGATTTCCGCCAGCGCTTTGTCCAACATCTGGCCGACGTCATCGGTCGCCACTTCTACTCGCACGACGCTCAGGCCGACCTGGCGCTCGACGCGGAGCCGTTCTCGTCCGACTGATCTGTGTTGCGTTCAGCCACCCGCTACTTGCGAACTTGCTCGAACATCCAGGGGACGACGCCCGCTGGGTCTGAGTAAGCCGGGGTCCAGCTATCGTGGCCGGCGTCCGGGAATTCCGTGTATTTCGGATTGCCGCCGGCTTGCTTGATCGCCTCGATCATTTTTTGCGATAGCTCGGGCTTGACCACGTTGTCTTTAGCGCCGTGAAAGGCCCAAATCGGCAGCTTGATGAGCGCCGCGGCCCTCGTCTCATCGCCGCCGCCGCAGATCGGGACCAGGGCCGCAAAATGCTCTGGCCGGCGCATGGCAAGCTGCCACGAACCGAAGCCTCCCATCGAGAGGCCCGTTAGGTAAACGCGCTTCAGATCGACCGGGTACTCCTTTTCCACTTCGGCCAGAATTCCCTCGGCGACTTGCATCTGCTCGCTGACGGCGGCCGGGTCTTTGGGGCGGGAAAAGCCCGACCACGATTTGCCTTCGCGGCACTGCGGCGCAATCAAAAAGCAGGGATACTTCTCGCGCCATTCGGGCTTGGCCATCTGTTCGGGGAAGTACTTCAACTGGTCCTCGTTGTCGTCCCCCCGCTCGCCGGCGCCGTGCAAAAACAAAATCGCCGGGTATTTTTTGCCCGGCTCGATCTTCTCGGGCGAGAGCAACCGATAGTGGAAGACTTCGTCTTTATATTCGCCGCCGGTGAACTTGAAGGTCTTGTCGGCGAATTTGGCGATCGCGTCTTCCTCTGACACCTTGCGTTCTCCGGCTTGGGCGACGAGCGTGATGGCGACCGTGGCGATGCAAAAAACATTCATCCGGGTGACCCCTCGTTGAGTAACTACTGAGAATTGCGAAATTCCGAACCTTCGAGCAGGCTTTGCAGGGCGCAGGACAGCCGCTCAATGTCGCTGGGGCTGGTATACATCTGGCAAGAGACGCGCACAAGTCTTTGGCCCAGCCACTCGAAAATCGGAACTTCAATCCGGTGGCGCTGCCAGAGAGCGTCTTGCAGCGGCATGGCCTCGCCGGGCGGCAACGGGAGCGACGCCATCGACGCGTACCACGCCGTATCGTCCGGACAAAGCGGGGCCTGGCCCGTCCAATCGCTGATCGTCTGCCGGGCCATCTGCGCCAGGTAATGCGAGCGCTGGCGAAAGGCCTCGACGCCGATTCGCTCCAGGAAATCGATTGCCGCGGGGATGACCAGCAGGCTCGTCGGATCGCGCGTGCCGGTCCAATTGAATTCGTCGCGCCAACTGGCAGGCTGCCCCTGGGTGACTCCCCAGCTCTCGATAGCCGAGCGGACGCCACCCTGCGCGCGGGGATGAACATAGAGGAAACCCGAACCGACGGTTGCCAGCAGCCACTTCTGGCAACTGGCGGTGTAGTAGTCGCAATCGAGCGCGTCGAGCTCGAAAGGAACGGCGACCAGCCCATGCGGCCCATCGACGCAAACCGGAATGCCGAGCGCGCGGGCGCGCCGACAGATCGCCTCGACCGGCAGGATCAGCGCCGTTGGCGAGCTGACATGGCTGACGACGATTAACCGCGTGCGATCGGTCGCGCGGGACATCAGCGTGTCGACCCAAAGCTCCGCATTTACGGCCGGCACGGCTAGCGGCGCGATCACCAGCCGCGCGTCGGCGCGAGCGCAGGCCCGCTGCCAGATCCGCGTCACTGCGCCATATTCGTGATCGCTCAGTAGGACCTCATCGCCCGGTCGAAGCGGCACGCTGCAAGCGACCGCGTTCATGCCGACGGTGGCGTTCTCGACGAACGCCAGTCGGTCGGGATCGGCGCCGAGAAAGGCGCCCAGCCGGGCGCGAACCTCGGCCAGCGCCGGTTGCAGAAAACGCTGCAAGAAGTCGACGGGATCTTGCGACAGCCGATGCAGCAGTTGTTGTCGCGCCGCGAGGACTTCGGCCGGCGGCGAGCCGAACGAACCATGATTCAAAAACGTCACGCCGGGCGCAAACGACCAGTGGCGCGCGATTTCGGCCCAGGCAGGTTCGTCCGTGGGCGCAGGCGATACAGAAGAAGTCTGGCGATTCATAGCGGGAGCTTACCCGGCGATGATCGAAATCGCCAGTCGCCGTAATCGCGAGGGTTTTCTTTGAATGTGA
>DASXPZ010000738.1:0-4773 GCA_036493275.1 Pirellulales bacterium | reverse complement strand
CCAACGTCATGGAGCGCGGGGCTCCTAACACCGCGGCCGCGCGAGACCCTTTGAGGGGGGTCTCACGGTCCGCTATTCCCAACCAAAACCGCTACCTTATCCACCCCCAAAATCTGTCCAACGATCGGGGTCCACCTCATTCAGGTTCCTTGAGCCATCCGGTTAGAGACATATTACGTCGATATCTACTGGTGACGGGATTGCGGAGTCTTTTTCGCGGGTCACCCGAGACGCAAGTTAACGCCTTTGTGAATGCGCTACGCGCGGCGCAAGGCGACGCTCGCCGTCGCGCGCAAGCCCTGTTCGATCGAATACCTCAAAACAGACTTTACGCAATACGTCCAGATGATGTGCGAAATACATCCGGAATGTATTCTCCTTTGATGCAGGTCTACCTCGTATATCTTCGAGCAAATGAGGCTCGGAGTTGGCCGAGCGGAAGACCTCTTGGAGAGTTACCTCGCGACGGATTTGGAGAAGACCCGCTTGCCGTCCATCACATATTTCCGAAGAAATTTATGGTGGATCGTGACTTCCCCATCGACAGACTTAATTCTGTCGCGAACTATTCAATCTTATGGCAGAACGATAACGCGGAACTCGCAGACAGCGATCCTATGGATGCTTGGCGTTCGCTTCAGTTAAACCAGCTCTCGTACGCGTCATTGCAACTTTGCTTCGAGGCAAATGATGGCTTTCTCCGGCCCGAAGCCTACGAAGAGTTCTTGAATCATCGTTCCAAGAAGATGGCTGAGCAGCTAAATGCATTTATCGGACTTGGCAAGCAAGCTTAGATTGAACCGTTGTTTGGCTCGGTCACGAATACGCCATAAATCTCTCCGCTAGCTGTACTCGCATTTGCCCCTCACGGCTTCGCAACCTTCTGCTTCTGCGCGAGCAAATACGCCAGCAAATTGTAATAGTCCCCTTCCGGAAGCTGATCCGCCACGTTGGCCGGCATGGGCGAGAGTTTTTGGACCGATCGTTCGTCGACTTCATCCGCCGGGACGCGGACTTCTTTGCCCATGTTGTCGGCCAGCACCAGCACCGCCCCTTCTTCGCGGAGGAAGAGGCCGGTGATGACCGTGCCGCTATTGGTGGCGATGACCGTGGTGCGGAAGGCCTCGTCGACGTTGCGGTTCGGGTCGAGCGTGTCTTCCAGCAGACGGTCGAGGCCGCGGAGGCCGACGCCGTCGAGATCGGGTCCGATCTTCGCCCCTTGGCCGGCCAGCTTGTGGCAGACGCCGCATGTCTTGGCGAAGACCTTGCCGCCGGCTTCGACGTCGTGCTCCGCCTTGCCGTAGCCGGCGCGCCGCGCGGCGACCAGTTCTTGCAGGCGCGGATCCTCGGCCGGCAGATCGGCCGTCAACTCCTTCACGCGCTTGTCGATCTCGGAATTTTTGAGCGAGCCGATCCGCTGAATCGTCGTCGTGTCGGTCAGCAAGCGGGGCGAGGCCTTGCCCGCGCTCACTTCGGCGATCAGCGTTTCGGTCCCGTCGCGCGTGCTGGCGAAGCCGCGGGCGATTTCGACCGCCAGCTTATCGGGCGCCACTCGCAGCTCTTCGGCCAGCGCCAGGCGAGATTCCGGGATGTTCATCGCCGCCAGGGCCTGAGCCCCTTTCAAACGGATCGGCATCTTTTCGGACGAATTGCCGATCACCTTGGCCAGCAGCGGCGTCGAACGAGCCCGGTCGTTGGCGACGCAGGCGTCGATCGCCGCCGGCCGCAAGTTGTCGAGCTTTTTCTCGCCGGCCGCCAAGGAAGCCAGGCGATCGAACGCGGCCGCCACCTTTAATTCTCGAGCCAGGTCGATACCGCGCTGCACTTCGCCGGCGCTGGAGTCCCCCAATAACTGATCGGTCAAGCGTCCGGCCCAGGCGGTCAGTTCATCGGCCGGCGGTTTGCCTCGTTCTTGCGCCGCTCGCGCCAGCGCCACCAGCACCGCCTGCTGGCGCGCGGGCGAGGCCTGCGCAAATTTCTGCGCAAGGGCCGTGACTTCGGCCGTTCGGTCCTCGGCGACGTAACGAGCCGTGTCGTGCAGATACTCGGCCAGCCTGGCATCGTCGGCGATTTCGTTCCCCTTGAGATAGCCCAGCAGAAACGCCGCGGAATCGGCGTTGCGAACGCCCAGGCTGACTTCGGCGAGACGCGCGCCGTCGGCGGGGCTCGCCGCAGTCAGTTCGGCGGCGCGGGCGTACACTCCCGGTTGCAACAGTTGATCTCGGAGCGCCATCCTGGCGACGTGAATCAAATTCAGATCATCGGGCGGCGCTTCGGCCCATAGTTTCAATAGCGGCGCCAGGTTGTCGGCGCTCGGATGGAGGCCCAGCGAATCGGCGGCCGCGCGTCGAACGAACGCGTCGGGGTCTGCGAGCTTCTGCCGCGCCAGATCGTAAAGGTTTGGCGCGGCGCCGTTCCAATCCGCCCTCTCGGCGAGCGCCTTGACCAGATGGACGCGCACCAGTCGCGAAGGATCGGCCGCCAGCCGCTCGATCTCTTCGGCCGTCAATTTTCCTTTCGGTCCAAGCTCCGCCAGCCACAGCGCGTGCGCCCGGCGCAGCACGGTGGCCGGCTCTTCCCCCGTGGCGGCCAGCGCCGCTCGGATACTCTCGACGGCGGCCCGCGCTGTGAGCGGACTAGTAAGTTGTTCGCTCGCCAGCACTCGAACCGCCATGTTCGGATGGCCGATCAAATCCACCAGTTCGCTGACGTTGACCTTCGTCAGATTGGGCATCGGCGTGAGCGCCAGGGCGGGGTCTGGCTTGGCGGCGCCTTCTTCTTTCTGTGGAACGCCGACGCCCTTGCCGGTGTAGACCACGCGCCAGATCCGGCCGTAGCTGCGGTCGCGACGCGGGTGCTTTAGTGGCACTTCATAGTGCCCGATGATGCAGTTGTAGAAGTCCGCGATATAAAGCGCCCCGTCCGGGCCCAATTTCAGATCAACTGGCCGGAACCACCCATCATCGCACGAGATAAAATCAGGGAGTTCGATCGCCTTGTACGTCGAGCCGTGCGGCTCCAGCCGATCGCGATTCACCCGTCCCGTGACCGGGTTGCCGATGAAAACCGTGTCGCGATATTCGGGCGGAAACTGATGGGCGTCGTAATAGACCACGCCGGCGATGCCGGTCGAGCCGTGCAGATGCTCGATCATTTCTGGCCCGTACCCCAGGCCGTCGTGCGGCTTGCCGAAGCTGGGATACCAGGCGCCGCGCAGCAGCATGTAGATCGGTTTGGTGTGGCAATCGGACGAATAAAGATTGCCGAGCGGGTCCATCGTCAGCCCAAACGGATTGACCTGGCCATGCGTAAATTGTTCAACGTGCGACCCGTCGGCGCGAAAGCGGTAGGTGTTGCCGGAATTCATCTTCACGGCCTTGTCGTCGGCGCCTTTGATTTCGGAATCGTTGTTGTAGCCGTGGCAGGCGTAGACCCAACCATCGACCCAGCGCGTGAACGAGCTGGCCATGCCGTGCGTATCGCGAAAACCAAACTTTCCGAAGAGCAAATTCGATTTTTCGTACAGGCCGTCGCCATCTTCGTCCGTCGCGCGGAAGATGTCGGGGATCGAGTAATAGATCAAGCCATCTTCGCGCGGCAGCAGACCGATGGGGATATTGAGCCCTTCGACCACCGTGACGACCTTGGAGGGTTTGCCATCCGGGCCGATGTCGTCGAAGCGTTTGATCACGTCGCGGCGTGGGGCCTCTCCTTCGGCCGGAAAGGGATATTCGGTCGATTGCGTCGCGTAGAGCCGGCCGTGAACGTCGAAGTTCAGATTCATCGGCTTGCGAATCTCGGGCTCGGCGGCCACAAGTTGAATCTCAAAGCCCGGCGGCAGGTGGAACATCTTTTGTTGTTCGGCGGCCGAGATCGCCTCGGTGGGGGCGACCAACTGCGGCGAGTCCGCAGGACCATCCGCGGCAACTGCGAGCGAGAGGATGAGCATCACGAGCGCGCAACCGGCGCGCGAAACGAGCCTAACCAGTGACATGAGGAGTTCCGACAGAAGGAGGGATAATAAGCATGGGCGGCGCCGCCCGGGGCGTTGGCGGAGTGCTGCTACACCGGGTAGAGACAATGCAGCTAGTGTAAAAGCGGGAAATCCGGGCCGCAACCTGGGGGAGACCGAAGTGAAATCCCGTATAGATTGATAGCTCGACAGTCAGAGAGTTGACTTGGCGAGGGCTCGAACGACGTCTCTATCTGCCAGGAATTCAAAATTCGATTTCGACGCCTCGGGATCCCAGCCCGCCTGGTGGGCCAAGCGAATCAGTCCACAAACGATCTGCGGCGTAATCGAAATCACAGTCGCGTTGTATTTCTCGAATTCTGAATGATCCTGCCAGTAGGCGCGGTTCGTCAAACCTCGCACGAGGCACACCGACCTCGCTCCAAACTCCGCCCGAAAAGTGACGCGCAGCCGCACGTTGTCTTCTTCATCTAGATCTGCAGGTGAGACCGACACCAGGTAGGCGCGGCCGTCAACCGTGTAAGGATGGTTGTTGCGAGACTTGCCATGGCGACTTGGAACGGATCTTGACATGCGCTCATTGTAACCACAAAACGAGATATAACCGAAAGTTGTGGACGGGGTAGTTGAAAAAGGCGGCGTACTTGGGTTTGAATTTGGTTTGTTCACGACCCAATTCTTACCAGAGGTACGCCCCCATGACCGAGCGTAGCAATTCGATGCTGGCCGTGCCAGCCACAACTTCGCGTGATGTGTTGACCGAGATCTTGCGTGACGGCGCGCAGCGTCTGCTGGCCCAG
>DASXPZ010000737.1:0-4088 GCA_036493275.1 Pirellulales bacterium | reverse complement strand
CTAGAAAACGACTTATGGTTCGGACGCAATTGTGCTAGCAGCGCGTTTCTCGAAGTTTTTGCAGCTAGCACAAAAACGCATTTTTGCTCGAATGCCGGAAGATGCTTTGCACGCTACGCTTTAAGGTGCAATCGCCCTGGCTACGGTCGAGAGCCAGCCCTGGGCGCAAAACGGCCCTGAGAGGCTGGGAGGCAGATCGGCGGGCTACCCCGGCGCGGCTTCACGAGCGTCGGTTGGCGTAGGAGGCAATTCTTGGGCGGAGGAGCGCCACAGCCAGCAGAATGAGGCCGGCGTAGATTGTTAGCCTTGGGAACTTCGCCAGCACGAACGCGAAGATCCCGATGGCGGCGAAGAGCCATTTGGCGCCGGGGCGAGCCAGGTCCGGCAGCGCCAGCCAGACGGCGCCCAGGATCAGGCCGATCCGAATGCAAAAACCGGCCACCTCCTGCCGCTCACCCCCGAAGATTGAGATCGCTGCCCCCAACAGCAATAAAGCCAGCCCCAAGACTCCTAGAATTTGACGCTGCATGGGCGAATCTGAATGGAATTCTGGAAGGAATCGGGGGCGGGCGCCAACGTTCGATGACGCGCCCTAGTATACACCACGGCCGACCGGAAGTGACCCTGGAGCAGCGAGACGTGCGCGAGAGTTACTTCTCAACGGGGAGCGTTTTTTGAATTTCGGCGGTCAGCTCCTCCGCTCGTTTTTCCGCTTCGTCGATCGGCAGGCCCGCCGCGACGCCGGGACGCTTGTGGCCGGCTGCGCCGACGTAGGCGTCTCGACGGAGCGCCGATCGCTTTTCAACCAGGCCGAGCACGCCTTCGGGAACGCCTTTCGATTTGAGCATGGCGGCCGGCGACTCCGCGTTCGTCAGGCCGGTGTCGCCGAATCCTCGGCAAAGCTGCTGCGCGATGAACCAATGCCCTGCGGCGTTCGGATGCACGGCGTCGGGCTGAAAAGTGAATTGCGGATCCTGCTTTTTGCGGTCGGCGAGGGCTTGCGTCATCGGCTTGTGAAGATCGATCACCAGCCAGCCGCGCTCGCGCTGCTCAACGAGCCAGGCCGAATAATGGTCGAGGACTTCATTATAAGAGAAGGCGTTTTTCGCGCGGCTGTCGTCGTAGACCGGCGGCGTCATGATCACCAACTTCGCGCCGGCCTTTTCGACCTTTTCCTTCAATCGCTCGATGCCCTGTTGGTATCGTTTCAAGCGATCCGCGTCGAAGGGTTGGTAAACGCCGCAATTGATTCCGTAACAGGCGACCACCAGATCGGGCCGCGTAACGGCCAACACCCGATCGATGCGCTCCGCCAGATCGGGCCGGGGAAACTGACCGCCGGCGTGCCCCGCTTCGCTGAGGCCGGAGACGGTCTCGCTCGGCAGCCCGGCGTTGATCACCGTGGGCCGCGGCCCGTGCGGTTGCGTGAGGAGCCAGGCTTCGAAATCGGCGACATATCCGCCGGCGGCGGTGATGCTATCGCCGAGGAAGACAATTCGCTTGGCGGTTTTTAGGAAATCCGCAGGAGTGTCGCCTTTGATGTGCGACTGCCGCCAAACATTCGCGAATGAGATTGCGCCCCCGATCGGGACGACAATCGCCGCGACCAGGACTGCGATCAATACGAGTTCGGTCCTAGTCGGATGTGTCATGGTGAAGTCGCTCGGAGTTGGCAAAGTCGTTAAAGGCGCGCGGCTCAGCAGGAGCTTCGCCCTCCCTGACGCGCCTTCGCTCCAGCTCACATCTTATCGAGCGAATCGATCCAGCGGAGCAACTCCGCGAATTCTGCATCATTGAGCGGCCGGGCGGCGTCTCCTTGGTCTTTGACCGTGACGGCGTACTTCATCTGCTTCAATCCGTCGACGCCGGCCTTGATCTGGTCGGCGAAGTTCGCCTTCTTGGCCGTGGTGATGAAGAAAGAGAGGCGGTGGACCGGCTCATTTTCGGCCGGCTTGCCGAGAATCGGAGCGTCGATTGCCGCGACGCCCTGCGCCACGTCGCGATGTCCAAACGCCAGCGCGTAGGCCATCGAGCCTCCTCCTTGATAGCCCACGATCGCCACGCGTTGTGGGTCGACATTATAAATCTCGCGAATCTGCGCGATCATCTTGGCGATGAAGTCGACTTCCGGCGGCAGCCACTTGGCCGGATCGGCTGAGCGCGGCGCCAGCAGAATCAATCGCTGCTTGTCGCACGCTTCTTTCCAACGGGCCAGCAGTTCGTCTTCCTTGGTCCCGCCCGGCGGATGAAGCCAGACCACCAGGCCGTAGCTGCTCTGCGGATTGTACGACTCGGGCACATACGCGATGCACTCGTTTTTGAATTCAGGAAGCTTGACGTCGATACGGCCCACCTGCGGGCGGTCTCCTGCAGGCGCCGCGACCGGCTCGGCGGCGGGCAACTCGGCCGGAACCGCAGCGGACTCGGCGACCGGTTTGATCTCGAGATTCAGCTTCTCGCCGGCCCGGTTGGCCTCGATCTTGACCGACTGGGCGAGCTCCCAGGCATTCGCGCGCTCAATCAGCGCCTCGCGGTTCGCCACTGCCTGACCGTCGACCGACGTGATCAAATCACCCGTCAGAAGCCCGGCTTTGGCGGCGGGGCTGTCGGGATAGACAAAACGCACCGTCACGCCGGCCGGATCTGCCGGAGCGTCTCGCTTCGGGAGGATGCCCAGAAACGCGCGCTGGAACGGCTCAAGTTGATCCACCAGCGCAATGTCGCGCTCGACCCGCTCCTTGTCGCGCAGCACGACAACTTTCAGCGTATCGCCGGCGTAGCGCCGATTGATCTGCTGGCGAAGTTGGGCCTGCCGCTCGATGGCTTGCCCATCGATCTCGATGATCTGATCCCCGGCCTTCAGTCCGGCCTTGTAAGCGGGCGAGTTCGGCCGGCAACTGGCGATTACCGGCTGCTTGCCGTACAGATCGTTGCCGTTGAAACTGACGCCCAGGATGCCCGGCTTGAGGTCAGTACCTTCTTTCAACTTCGGCAGAACGGTATTGATGTGCGCTAGCGGCACCGCGAAGCCGATTCCCGAGTCATACCACTCGATGCCGGCCAGGTCGTTGGTGGCCTGCGGCGAGAGGGGAACGAGCACGCCTAACACGCGACCGCGAATATCGACCAGCGGGCCGCCATAGTTGGCCGGCGAGACCTTGGCGTCTGTCTGGATCGCCTTGCCCCAGATGCGATTCAATCCGCTGACAATGCCCGCCGACATGTTGGGCTGCCCCCCTTCGAACGTGCGACCGACCGCGATCGACCATTGGCCGACCTGCATTTCGTTCTCAGGCACGGCCTCTGGCATGGGGAGATTTTCTTCGACGTGGATCTTGAGCAGCACCAGCATCCGCTGATGATCTGTGGCCACCAGCTTGGCCGGCGTGCGCGTGCCGTCTGCCAGGCCGACGAGGATCGAGCTTGGCTTCTGCGCGAAATTGAACGCGCTCGAGATAATGTAGCCATCGGCCGAGACGATCAGCCCAGTTGTCGGCCCGGTTCCCAATAGCACCTTGCCGATGCGCTCCAACCCGCCGACGGTTTCGATCCGCACGATCGACGGCGCCACGCGAGCGACGGCAGCCTGCATGGCCTGCTGCTCCAGCCGCGGCAGATCTTGCGCGAGCGAAACCGACGGCAAGATCGACGCCAGACAAAACGCGACGAGCGCGCGGCAAACGACGGATAGCTTCAGGCGGTGAACGACATTCAGGCGATCTTGAATCATTTCTTTTCCGCCGGGGCAGTCAGGGTTACGTCGACCAATTCCTGGTCGCGAATCACGGTGATCTTCACGGGGTCGATGCGATCGATGAATTCCAACTCGCCGATCAGGGCCTTGCACGACTGCACGAGCCGATCGTTGACGAACAGCACCAGGTCGTCAGCTCGTAGGCCGGCGGCGGCCGAAGGAGACTCTGCCCGCACGGCGTCGATAAATGGCGGCGTGCGCTCCAGCACGTCCGGCACCAGCACCATGCCGAGCAATTCCAGGTTGAGGGCCTTCTCCGGCTTTTTCTCCGGTTCATTCGTGGGGAGGCGAACGAACTTGCCAGTGCGGATGTCGTCGACCGTGGCGGCGACCT
>DASXPZ010000736.1:0-9196 GCA_036493275.1 Pirellulales bacterium | reverse complement strand
GCCGGCTGGTGTGAAACGTCAGCCGCGTGGCGGACAGATACATCGACGCAGCGGCCAGCGCCAACGAAATGGCGAGCGTCGCGACCGGAAACCGCACGACCAGCCGGGTGATGCCCGCCATGATTCGCGCAAGAATCGTGTTATGGCCCTGCGGCGTCCTTTCCGCGGACATTCGGAGATCCATCGACTGTTTTTGCGTAAAGCGAACCGACGCGAGGTCCGCTTCTGGGGTCTGGCGACTACAATCCTTTCACGCGCGACTGGCCGGGCGTCGTCATGTCGCCGCAGGCGCGATTGCCCACCAATCCCAACCTGCGCCTGCAGCTCGTCCGCAACTCGTAAACGAGCGACGAATCGATCGAACGCGTGCGCGCAGGTTGAATATCGAGGGGCAAAGTCGTCCGTGAAGGGCGGGCATTCTAGTCAGGCCCCCCATCAGGGACAAGACGAATCGGCGGGTCGCCCAAATTGCCGGGAACAGCAGCAGAATGAAGCCGCTGGCGCCACCCGACGAACGACAGTTTTTCAAGATCGATAGGATCGAGCGGCCAGACGTGATAGCAGCTCCGCGGCGGCGCCACTGGCGATCGCCGTGGCGGCCATTTCGGCGGCAGCCGCAAGCGTCTCCGCTTTGCCAGCCGTCCAGAGCGCAGCGCCGGCGTTGATTACCACCACATCACGTCGCGGGCCTGGCTGATTGGCCAGCACGGCGCGAATGGCCGCGGCGCTCTCCTCGGCCGTTTCGATCCGCAGTTCGTCCAAGCTGGCTTCGTCGACGCCGAAATCGGCCGGGCGCCAGATGAAATCGCGGACTCGCCCTCCCGCCGCTTCGCTCACGCGCGTCGGCCCGCTGATCGTCACCTCGTCCAGTCCGTCCTCGCCCGAGACGACCAGCGCGCGTTCCGTGCCTAACAGGACCAGCGCTTCGGCCAACAGGGGCCGGAGTTCCTGGCTGCCGACACCCACTAGTTGGAAAGGCGCCGCGGCAGGATTCGACAGCGGGCCCAGTAGATTGAAAATCGTCGGCGTCCCCAATTGTTGACGAACGCGCGCCACGTTTCTCATTGCGCCGTGCAACAGCGGAGCGAAGCAAAAGCAGATTCCCAGTTCGTCAAGACAGGCTTCGACCAGCGGGACTTCGGCCTCGACGTTCACGCCCAACAGGGCCAGCACGTCGGCCGACCCGCAGAGGCTGGTGACCTTACGATTGCCGTGCTTGGCGACATTGGCCCCGGCGGCGGCGGCCACCAGCGCCGCGGCGGTGCTGATGTTGAACGTCCGGGAGCCATCGCCCCCTGTGCCGCAAGTGTCGACTAGCTGAGTGCGACAGGTCCGAATGGGCGTCATCTGCTGGCGCATGGCGGCCGCGGCGCCGGCGATCTCGGCGACTGTTTCTCCCTTCAGGCGCAGGGCGGTCAACAGCAAGGCGATCTCGACGTCGGTGCAGAGGCCGAGCATGATCGCTTCGACCGCCTTGGACATGTCGTCCATCGACAAGTCTTCGCCGCCGGACACCCGCCCTATCGTTTGTTCGATCACAGAGCCGTTCTCCGTGGTTGTTTGATCCATCCTTCAGGAGCGGGCATTGTACTACTGCGCGCGGGGCGTCGGGGAGCAGTTTGACAGGCAAAGCCTTGTTTACCCTAGGAGTCCCTCTTACAATTCGCGGCGTGAGGCGCGGGCGGGCATTCGCCGGCCTCCGCCTAAGATCGCAAAGGAGGCGGTCCGTTGATTCCACGCAAAATCATCTTGGACGTCGATCCAGGCATTGACGACGCCTTGGCGCTCACCCTGGCGCTATTCGATCCGCGGATCGAAGTCGTGGCGGTCACGGCCGTCGGCGGCAGCGTGTCGCCCGAGCAGGCGACGCGCAACGTCCAGACGATTATCGAGACGCTCGATCCGCCACGTTGGCCGCGGGTGGGAGCCGCCACGGCGCCCGATCGTCCGCTGCCGGCGGACAATGCCCATCTCTATGGCGCCGACGGATTAGGGAACAACGACTTCCCCGTTTCGCAACTCCACCACAAGCATTTCTCGACCAAGGTCATCGGCGACGAATTGCGGGCCGCGCCCGAAGAAGTGACGATCGTCACGATGGGGCCTTTGACCAACGTGGCGGGGGCATTTCGGCGAGATCCGGGACTGTCGTCACAGGCCGGTCAGTTGATGATCATGGGGGGCGCATTCGGAGGCGGGGGGAACGTCACGCCCGCGGCCGAGTTCAACATGTTTTGCGATCCCCTGGCGGCTCGCGACGTCTTGCGGCAGCCAACCACGATGACGATGATCCCGCTCGACGTCACGCGGCAGGTGGTGATGACCTTTGGAGATCTCGACCGACTGCCGGCCGAATCGACCAAGGCGGGAGGCTTTCTGCGAAAAATCCTCCCCTTTGTCTTCCGCACGCATCGGCAGGAATATGGGCTGGAGGGGATCCGCCTGCAAGACACCGTGGCGCTAGTGGCCGTCCTTCACCCGGAACTCTTCACTACCGAGCGGATGGCGATTGAAGTGGAGACGAGCGGCGAGTTGACGCGGGGAGCCACCATTGCAGATCTCCGTCCGTTGCCGCAGTGGCGGCATAACGTCTATGTGGCGACTAAAGTCGACGCCACGGCGGTCATGGACGTCGTCATGCGCTGCCTGGCCGAAGCCGGCAAGGCGGGTTAGCGCGGGCCGGTTAGCGTGGTGCTGGTTAGCGCGAGCAAGTTAGCGTGGCACTGAGGCCGTTTGCGGTTTGCGCGGGGTTACCTTGGCGGTCAGATTCACTTGGCGGCCATCGCGCCAGACGACCACCGGCACTTCTTTGTCGACGTCAGTCATGCTGACGATATTGACCAGGTGGGGGCCGTCGTCGATGCGGATGCCGTCGAAACTGAGAATCACGTCGTTGACTTGCAGCTTGGCCAGTTCGGCCGGGCCCCCCGCCGTGATGCTTTCGATTCGAGCGCCGTAGGGGCGCGGCAAGCCGAGCTTAGCGGCCATGGTGGGGCCGAATTCGGTGTCGTACTGCACACCCAAAAAGGCCCGCACCACGATGTCGTGGTCGACCAGGTGTCGGACGACGTGCATTGCCATATTGATGGGAATGCTGAACCCGACTCCCTCGAAACCGCCCGAGTTGCTCAGAATGGCGGTGTTGACGCCGACGATCTCTCCCCGCAGGTTGACGAGCGGACCGCCGCTATTGCCGGGATTGATCGCCGCGTCTGTTTGAAGAAAATCTTGCAGACGCATGCCGGTTTCGACCAGTTTCTGCTCGCGGCGTCCCTTGGCGCTAATGATGCCCGTAGTGACTGATCGGCTCAGTCCGAACGGACTGCCGAGCGCCAGGACGGCGTCGCCGATCTCTATGCGGTCGCTATCGCCGATCCGCGAGGCGACCAGAGCTTCGTCCGTAACCAGCATCACCGCAATGTCGGTGGCTTCGTCCGACCAGATGCGCTGCGGCGAGATCACGCGATTGTCGCTGAGGCGAATCTTGATGTCCGTCGTGCGGTGATTCTTGATCACGTGGCGATTGGTCAGCACGTAGTTCTTGCCGTTGACTTCGACGATGGCGCCCGACCCCGCTTCTTCGACCTGGGCCCGGCGAGGGCGGCCCGGGGTTTCGGCGCGTTCCGCGTCGATATGGACGACGGTTGGACCGGTCAGCTTGATGACGGTCTTGAGGATGTTCGATTGACGATCGAATTGATCGACCTCGCGATTGAGCGCCGCGTATTGAGCGTCGCGATCCGCGAATTCCGAGTCGGGATTGGCGTCGCGCGCGGCGCTCTCGGCCATGGCAAAATGAAGCAGCATCGCAATTGCCAGACCCACGATCAGGCCGGCGCCTGCGAACACAAATCGACGCTTGCGGGCCATACGCTTTTCCCTTCCAACTCTGCAAAGCCGGGCATCCGTGCGCCCCTGGCCGGCCGATTGCGTTTGCCGACTCTTTGCGCCAGGCCGAAAGCCCGAAATGATTCTTTCTCTATCAGCTCCAGGGAGCAGTCCGCCCCGCCAACCTGCTTCCTGCCCACTAATGTAACGTCGGCCGTCGCGTGCGCGAGACAAATAATACGAAAATGCACCGGCAAGCGAAGCGCCCCCGGTCGCTTCGGACCGGCGGAACTAAGTCACAGGTGCATTCGCGCAACGTTTCGTATTGTGGCGTTTCGCAGTCGAGCAGATCAATATTCTCCAGGCGTCGGCCCTGGATCTACCGAATCAGGCTCGAATCACGAAACGTCGAGTTCGATGTCGTTGATCGACAGCTCGCTATCCCCGGACGAGGAATCGATCACTCGACCCCAATCGTTGGCGCCCGCGCCGCTGTTACCCGTCCGTTCCGCCTCGCGCTGGCATTCAATGCACAGCGTGGCGTAAGGGAGCGCACTAAGCCGGGCCATGGGGATTTTTTGGGTGCATGCTTCGCAGCGACCGTATTCACCGGTGCGCATCCGTTCGAGCGCGACTTCGATGCGAGCCAATTCTCGGCTTTCCACCTCGGCCAGTTGCGAGTTGATCTCGTCTTGGGCCGAATCGAGCGCGAAATCGACCACATCTCCGGCGCTTTGTTCGCGGAGCTGCTGCTTGAGCATGCTCAAATCGCCCGCCAGGGCCTTGCGAAGCGCGTCGCGGCGCATCACCAGGAGTTGGCGCATCTTGCTCATTCCATCTTTTTGTGCCATCGCCTCACCTCTACCGGTCCGATCGTCAGGTCGCGTCGAAGGCAGACCCCCCTCGAAGCACGCCATTGTCAGACTATTTTGGAATTGCCTCAACCAATATTCTGGAAACGCCCAGGTATCTTGAAAGCATGGTTGTCAGCGCGTAGTCCCCAGCCGGGGGCCGGCAAAACCGCAACCAAACTATAGTACGCACGTTGCTTCGTTCGGGTCGCTAAAATCGTTGTAATACTGTCGAGATGCGCCAGCAGCCGCAAACCCTTGAGATAAAAACACTTAGCATGCAAACAGAGGCTCTAGTTCAGCCTCTCGGACACTTCCTCGGCGAAGACAATCTAGCCGAGATCGGCGTGCACTCTGGCTGAATCCAAATCGCCTTCAGGCGTCGTCGTTTCAGGCCCCTTCGCTGTCAGCCTCGCAATCGGCTATCCGAAGATCGACAGAACCGGAAAAGATATGCAGCCGATTTTTCGGTATCGGCGGTTTCTATGGTCTGGCAGCCTGCGAACCACCCTCTCGGCCTGTCGTCCACAGAGCACCACGTTATCGGCGTTTCAACTCGGATTGCATGGGACTTTTTCTATTATTTGAATGCAAATGGCGCGCCCTGGTAGACCGCCAGGCTTTGACTCCCCGAGGACCGCGACCTAAATAACTTCTGCTCGACGATATCGGCCAACAGCCCCTTCGGCTCCAGGCCAGCTTGGGCGCGGGAGGCATCCAACTGAGCCTCGCCCGCCGGTCAAGGTTCGCGTCCGGTCTAGCCGGCGCCACACGGATCGCCGAGCTGCCTGCATTGAATAAACTCCCGCAAGCTGGAGCCAGCCGCCATGTCGGTCGACACGCTGACGATGGTCGATGGGACCCCCGACCTCCCGCGCGTCCTTGCGCAGTCTGGCGAAACTCTTGGCGGCCCCGCGGAACGCTCTGGGGCTGAAAAGCCACTCCCCGAGGCGGCCGACTCGATGACGTCGGCGATGCAGGAGCAAAGCGAGACAATCGCTGTCCTGCGCGAAGCCCGCGATCTGAATCGAGCTCGCGCTCGTCGGTTGATTGCCCAACTGCGGAAGCTTCGGGCAAATTTGGCCCAGCAGCCGGCCGCCGACGCCCAGGCGTCGGACGATCATTACATGTCGCAACTGCTCGATCGCGACGCCACCCAGGCTGGGGCGACGGTGAAAGCCGCGATCTCGGAACGGGCTCAGATGGCGGCGATGCGCGAGCTTTCTCGTTGGAACGCCAAACATCAGTTAAGCACACATTTCCGACGCAACTTTCTGCAAGTTACTGTGAGCAAAGGGGCGATCGCGCCTTTGGCGCTGCTGGCCGGGGCGGGCCTGTTGTCTCTCTCGCGCTCGGTCAGGCCCTCCGACATTTATCCGGCCATGCTCTGCTTCGCTGTGGCCGCCCTTTGGGGATGGCGTTATTTCGCCGCGGTATTTGCGCCGCTACGCCATCGTTTTTTCTTGAGGCGTGTCGGGCGGCCGACTGGAGACGAATTGAAACCGGCGCCGGCAAGCGCCATTGGTCCACCGGAATCGTCCGACAGCGGCAGCTTTTCAAGCCCTACTGAAAAGTGCACCGTCGCTGATTTGCTGGCGGAAATGCGCCCGACAACTTCCTCTGCCGGGCCGCAGACTCGACGCCTGGAGCCGTGAATCGTCAGCGGCCGCAGGACGAAGCCGCTTTCTCCACTTCTTCGAGGGGGGCGGCCGCAGGGTCGTCTTGCCCTAACGGTCGTCAGGCCTATCCTTTACATAGGCTCCGTCGTCGCGGCGTAACGATCTGACAGATTGTTTTGGGTTGTGGGCGGAGCGCACTTCTTCCTTTTCCTGTCCGTCGCGCCCCCGGCGGCGCGATCAAATCAAAGGCGCGACCGTATGGCAAACGCAACCGTTACCGGCGCGTGGCAAGGTCGAAACTTTATCGACGGCGCCTGGCGCCACGGCCACGGCGAAGTCTTCGAGAACATCAATCCGGCCCACGCGGATATCGTGCTGGGCGAATACCCTCGCGGAACCGCCGCCGACGTTAGCGCCGCGGTCGAGGCTGCCCGCCGCGCGTTCGGCTCGTGGCGCAAAGTCAGCCGCATCCGCCGGGGCGAGTTGTTCGCAAACCTGGCCAATCTGATCCGGCGGGACACCGACGAACTGGCGGCCGTCGTTTCGCGCGAAAATGGCAAGGTCCTCAATGAGGCGCGGGCCGAAATCATCGAAGGCCTGCACATGGTCGAATATGTCTTCGGCACGGCCCGCCAGCCGACCGGCGAGATCGTCGCGTCGGAGATCGAAAGCAAAGATCTGTTCGTCCGTCGCAAGCCGCGCGGAGTGGTGGCAGTGATCACGCCGTGGAATTTTCCGTTCGCCGTTCCCCTGTGGATGCTCGGCCCCAGCCTGCTGGAAGGCAACACTACGGTTTTCAAGCCATCGGAAGAGACTCCCGAAATTGGGCAGCGCCTGGTGCAATTGATCGAAGAAGCCGGCTTCCCGGCCGGCGCCGTCAACCTGGTGCATGGCGTGGGCGAGGAAGCGGGCGACGCGCTCGCGCGCCACGCCGACGTTGACGTGGTGGCGTTTACCGGCAGCTACGATGTGGGCGTCCATATCCGCCGGCTGGCCGCCGAGAGCGACCATAAAACCTGCGCCTTGGAGATGGGCTCGAAGAGCGCGGTGATCGTCTGCGAAGACGCCGACCCGGCGCTGGCCGTCAACGCCGCTCTGCTGAGCGCGTTCAAAACCACCGGGCAGCGCTGCGTTTCGGCCGGGCGGATCCTGGTCCATCGCCGCCAGCTCGCCTCGTTCGTCGAACAGTTCGTCGCTCAGGCCCGCGCGCTGAAATTCGCCGATCCTTTCATGCCCGACGCTTTTGCTGGGCCGATGGTGAACCAATCAGGAGTCGATAAGGTCCTGACGTATAACGATCTGGCGCGGGAAGAAGGCGCCAAGGTGCTGCTCGACGGCGGGCGTTTGCTCGATGAGCCTCGCGCCGGGGGCTTCTTCCTCTCGCCGTTTGTCTATCAACAGGAGCACCGCTCCGACTTGCGCACGCTGCGTGAGGAAGTGTTTGGGCCGCACGTCGCCATCATTCCCTTCGACACCGACGAACAGGCGATCCGAATTTACAACGACACGCCGTACGGTTTGTCGATGTCGGTGGTGACCGAAGATTATCGCCGCTGGCGGCTTTATCGAGACGAGTGCGATTACGGGATGGGCTACGTCAATCTGCCGTGCATCGGGGCCGAAGTCCACTTGCCGTTCGGCGGAGTGAAGCGGAGCGGCAACGGTCAACCATCGGCCGCGGCGCTGGTCGATTCGGTGACCCACCAGACTGCGTTCACGGTGAACTACGACCGGCGGATCATGATGGCCCAGGGAATGAGCGCCCAAACCGGCGCCGATGGCGCCAAACCCAAATAGTCGGCGAATTTGCTCGAAATATCGCTATTGAAGTCCGCGCCCAAAAATCGTCCAGCGGAGAATGATCATGCATCCCACATCCACGACCACGCCTGACGTCACGCGACCCGTGTTGTTGACGTCGTTACCGGGTCCGAAAGCGGCGGCCTGGATTGCGCGCGACGACCAGGTGATGTCCCCCTCGTACACGCGGATTTATCCGCTCGTGGTCGCCAGCGGCGCCGGTTGCACGATTGAAGACGTCGATGGGAACCTGTTTCTCGACTTCACGGCCGGAATCGCCGTGACTTCGACCGGGCATTGCCATCCGGAAGTGGTGGCCGCGATTACGGATCAGGCTTCGAAACTGATCCACATGTCGGGCACGGACTTTTACTATTCGCCCGAGATCGAATTGGCGGAGCGCCTGGCGCGCTTGGCGCCGGGTTCGCCCCCCAAGCGGGTCTTCTTTACCAACAGCGGCGCCGAGTCGATCGAAGCGGCGATCAAACTCTCGCGGCGGCACACCGGGCGGCAACGAATCATCGCCTGCTACGGCGCGTTTCATGGCCGCACGTATGGCGCCATGTCAATCAGCGGATCGAAGCCGATTCACCAGCAGGGTTTTGGGCCGCTGCTGTCCGGCGTTCACCGGATTCATTTCAATTCGAGCGAAGCCGAGATCGATGAGCAGTTCCACACCGTCTGCCCGCCTGACGAAGTGGCGGCGATCGTGGTCGAGCCGATCCAAGGTGAAGGGGGCTATCGCCTGCCGGAGCCGCACTTCTTGCCGATGTTGCGCCGGCTCTGCGACGAGCATGGCATTTTGCTCGTGGCGGACGAAGTGCAATCCGGCATCGGCCGCTGTGGGCGGATGTTCGCCAGCGAAAACTTCGGACTCGTCCCGGATGTGATCTGCCTGGCAAAAGGATTGGCGAGCGGGCTGCCGCTAGGCGCCATCGTCGCGCGGGCGGAACTGATGGATTGGCCGCCAGGAAGTCACGCGTCGACATTCGGCGGCAACCCCGTCGCCTGCCGCGCGGCGCTGGCGACGCTCGACCTGGTGCAGCGCGAGTACATGGACAACGCCCGCGAGCGCGGGGAGCAATTGCTTGATGGGTT
>DASXPZ010000735.1:0-1540 GCA_036493275.1 Pirellulales bacterium | reverse complement strand
AATTTTTGTCGAGCGCGGAGAACGAGCTTCCGCTTCCTAAGTTCGTCTGGGGTTGGCTGGGTGCCGTCTTGTTGCTCGCCGTCGGGATACTAGTCGTCGCGCCGCTCGGCGGTGAAAAGAATGGATCGGAAGCCGGTGCTGCGCTGGCAATTTTCGGCGCGCTTGCCAACTCCCAGATGCAAAGTCCCCGGTCGCTGATCCAGGCGAGGCGATTTCTCTTGGGCTTGGAGCCCAACGCGGGAGAGCCTATTAGGACTTCCAGACCGCGATCGAACTCAAGGTTGCGAACGCTGTCGTGGTCAGCAAACTTGCGGACGATGGAACCGGTGGCCACGTCATGAACACTGACAACTTTGTCGCGGCCGTACGTTGCAACCAGCGATCCGTCTTCGGAAAGCGCTATGAGCTGGACGGCGTTGCTTGCGACGGGCCACTCACGTTCCAGCCGTATCGGCGAGCTAGTGCCATGAATCTGCACGATATCGGCGCGCACAACGCCGACTCGTCTGTCCGCAATACAGACTGCGAGAATGCCCCGGCTAAAGTTGGGGGCACCCTGTCCAGTGACACGGCTGGCGCCGTTCGTCACGGTCCAACAGGCGCCGTTATCATTCGTAAACAGGCCGACGCCGCCATACAAGTCCGCTGCCACTGGACTTAGCGGCGGGTCGCCCCAGTGGGGCAGGAAGCTTTGGCTTAAGCCGGTTGTCCTGCCGTCAAGAACTTTGACGCCAGCCGCACCAGTAGCCGTGATTAAAGGTTCGATCAGACCGATATGCCATTCGGCGTGGGTCGATTTGTCGAGGAGACAGCAGCCCACCGCGTCGTCCTTGACCTGAACACCCGTCGGCGTTTTGCCGGGGATCATGAAGACGCGGTATGGAATCAGGTCGGCAGTAATCGCAAACCGTCTTGGTAGGCGTCCCATCCGGAATTGGGAGGCATCGACAACCTCGGGAATGGGTACAATCTTGTGATCTAGCGCCACCAGATCACACCATAGAACGTGGCTGCCATGCACCTGGGCCACGCACGAATTTCCACGGGCGTTGGCAAAAAAGAAGGTGATGTGATTACCGCGCGAGGCGCTGCTCTTGTCAATCCGCTTCGCGACGCTTCCTGTATCGAGATACCGAACTTGCAACGAGTCGTCTGCATCGGCCACGAGGAAGGGCGGAGACTGATATGGTGGGATATAAACGCGACCTAGTGGGCTGGGCACAATTCGAAAATTCTGGCGTCTGGCTTCCTCACGAAGTGAAATCCAGGCCGTGTCCCGCAAGGCGTCCGGGCAAGAATCGAGCACTGCGAGCGCTTCGTTGTATTTTTGTTCGTTGAGCAAACGCTTTGCCTCGGCGAGCGCCGCGCGATAGTTGGCCTTTTCTTGCTGCTCGACCGCTTTCTTTGCCGACTCGGTTGCCCGCACTTCAGCCAGCTTCGCGCTGCTGACTTCCCCCAGAGCCTTTTCCAACGCCGCCTTGTTTTCGTTTGCCAGCTTGAGATTTGCGGTGGCCTCTTCGGCCGCCTTATCGGCCCGGTC
>DASXPZ010000734.1:0-11586 GCA_036493275.1 Pirellulales bacterium | reverse complement strand
GCAATCGAAAAACGTCTGCCGAATGATCTCCTGGCAGCGGCCGACCCCAAACCGCAACTCGAACGCCCGAACACGCCGGAAAGCTTCCTCCGGCTTCAGGCCGAATTCGAGGCGATCGATCGCTTGCAAAAAATGCACGAATGGACCAAGCCGGCGATGGTCGCCGAGATTTGGCGGAATCACACGCACGATTGCGTTCAATATCTGGAAATCGGCGTTAAGCAATATTTGCAGGCGGCGCTGAATCCTCGCCCCACGCTCTTCGATCGGATCGACGATCGGAGCGCGAACTGCGTGAGCGGCAATTCGTTGGCGCCGGGTGATTATCCGGTCGGGGTCGCCATTCCGCCGACCAGCCTGGCCCCCGACATTCCGAAGGATGGCCGGATGTTTCACCTGGTGAACTTGTCGACCCCCAGGCGAAGGTTGCTCTATGAGAATTATCAACTGAAGCGGAGCGAGGAGCGGCGACTGACCGAGCTCACCGAGCGCACCACTGCCTGGTGGCTGGCGCAGAAGCGAACGCTGACCGAGCGCGAGATCCTGATGTTGCCGCAGCTCGATCCCGTGGCGGTGTCGCGATTTGTGGGTCCCTATCTGGCGGCCGCTGAGGATGCCCCGCGCAGCGAACAGCCGGACGAATATGCGATGATCGGCCGGCATAGCCGGCACGCGCTCCTCTGTCTGATGCTGTCGGAAATCGGCACACATGAGTGTCTGCCCGGACTGGCCGACGCCATTCGTCGCGGTCGCGTCCCCGGTCCAACCGAGCGGGCGACGTATCACGTCGGCTGGCTGGCGGCGCTGGCGATCGCCGAGCGCGATCCCTGGCCGGGCGTTGACGAATGGCTAGCCAGCCTGATCGAGCGGGACGATCCGTTGCATACCGTCCGCGTCACTCCGCCGGAGGTAGGCGCCACGGCCGCCGCCATGTTACTGGTCCGGCATGGGGCCAGCGTTTCGGAATTCGGCCTGATCGAATACGAGGATGGGCAATTGCCCGGCATGAGTTTCACGCTCTGCCGATTCAACGCGCCGGAACGGCGCGAGCAGGTCTTGCAGTGGTGGAAACAAAGGCGGCCGAAGCAGCAGCCATCGGCCTGACTGTCTGCGACCCGAACGATTGTGACGCCGATAGCTGTGACGTCAGTGAACAGGCGAATCCAATGAATGGAATGTGAGCGGACGATTCGCGGTCGGCTGGCAGGGGGGCACAGGCCTCATAAGTTCTGGAGTGGCTTTTGGATGCGACTTGCGCCGATGAACCAACGGGCGGGCGCTTCATCGGGCAAGCTTATGGTTATGTGGTCGTCCCGGGGCATGCGCTGACAATCGCGTTAAAAATCTGGTAGAATCTGGAATGCCGCCTGTGGCGCCTCCTGTTAGGAGCCCGCGGGCTGGCCGTAGGGTCCTGCAAGACGCAGCTATGATTCCACGCCCTCTTCCCAACCGGCAGACGCTGTGATCGACGAGCGTCTGATCCACTATCGAGCAGGACCCGTTTCCAGCATTTTTCTGAGTCGCGCAATCGCTGCGCGGTTCGTCCGCTGGGTTCTTCGGTATGCCCCCTAACGAAAAGTTTTTAAAACTGCGCGCAGCGCTTCCGGCGGTCCTACCGTCGCTGCTGATGTGTGACTTCGGCCATTTGGCCGACGATATCGCCCGGCTCGAAGCGGCCGGCGCGCAGGCGTTGCACCTCGACGTGATGGACGGCCACTTCGTCCCGAATCTGACCTATGGCCTCCCCCTGGTCGAAACCGTTCGCCGGCTGACCAGCCTGGCGATCGAAGTCCACCTGATGATCACCGAGCCCGAGAAATGGGTGGGCCGTTACATCGACGCCGGCTCCGACATGGTGACGTTTCACGTCGAGGCGACCGACGACGCCGGCGCTGTGCTGCGGGAGATTCGCCGTCGTGGCGGCGCAGCGGGCTTGGCGCTCAATCCCCCCACGCCGCTCGCGAAGATCGAACCGCATCTTCCCTTCTGCGACGTGGTGCTGGTGATGAGCGTGATGCCTGGCTTTGGCGGGCAGGCCTTCGACCCGGTGTCGCTCGATAAATTGCAGGCCCTGAAGGCTCGGCCCGACTTGCAAGCCGTTCTCGAAATCGACGGCGGAGTGAACGCCAAAACGTTGCCGCAGGCGGCGGCCGCAGGGGCAAAAAGCTTTGTGATCGGTTCCGCGATCTTCCAGTCGAAGGATTACGGCACGGCGCTGGAGAACCTCACGCAGATGGCGCGGGAGGACGCGAAAGCTGCCCATTGAGTTTACTTTTTTTAGAAATTCTCACACCCCACGCTCGCGTCGGCCGGACTTAGCGGTGAGTTGTAAACGGCGCATTGCAGATTAGCACAATCAACAGCACTTAGGATTTCATCACGACCATGCTGAGGATCATTCTAGTTCGGCCCGGCGCTTGCGATTTTATCGACCAGGGGCGAATCCAGGGAACGCTCGACATGCCGCTCAACGAGCATGGCGCCAGTGAAGTCGCCCAGTTGATCGCCGAGCTACAAGGACACGCGATCGAGACGGTCTACGCTTCGACCTGCGAGCCGACCCACGCCACCGCCGAAGCGATCGCCACGGCGCTCGACGTCAAACTCAAGAGCCTGCGCCACATGCAAAACCTCAATCACGGTCTCTGGCAGGGGATGCTGATCGACGAGGTCAAGCGCAAGCAGCCCACCGTCTACCGGCAGTGGCAAGAACAGCCCGAGAGCATCTGCCCGCCGGACGGGGAATCGGTGGCCGAAGCGACGGAGCGTGTCGACCACGCGCTCGACAAAATCCTCAAGCGGCACCGCCAGGGGGTCATCGCCCTGGTCATTCCTGAGCCACTGGCGACGCTGGTCAAGTCGCGGCTGGTCAAAGGAGAGCTGGGAGATCTTTGGCGGGCGACGGCGGGACACGGCTGCTGGGAAGCGCTCGAGGTCGAACCCCAGAATGTGGCCGGCAGCCGCTGAGCGGCGTCTAACTATCTGGCCAATCGCCCGGCAGATTGCCGATAGATTGGATTAGGACCGCGCAGCCAAAAAAAGCGGCCAAAAATGCCGGCATTTCCCTTGATCTGCTAGCCCAAGCTACGCAGATTCTCGTGATTACAGCCGGGGGCCAATCTGCTACCATAAATCCTTGTTGTCGGTTCCTCACAAAGAGCCTGTCCCAAAACCCAGTTTTGGGATAGGCGCCTAACAGACCGATCCAGGGCGGAGGTCAGAGCCTTGTCGAGCGGCAAGTCGGAAATTCAGGTCAGCCAGACGAAAGCGCCCCATCCCAAGCGCGGCGTGCCCGAAGGCTTGTGGAAGCGCTGCCCTGGCTGTCAGCGAACGATCTTTCGCAAAGAGGCCGACCGCCGCATGGGGGTTTGCCCGGAGTGCGATTATCACTGGTACGTCCCTGCGCAAGAGCGGATTCGCCAGCTCCTGGACGAAGGGACGTTCGAAGAGTGGTTCGCCAATCTCGAGCCGACCGATCCACTGCAATTCGCTGATAAAAAACCGTACGCCGCCCGTCTCAAAGAAGAACAAAAGCGGACCGGCCTCCGCGACGCCGCCGTGGTCGGCTCCGGCATGATTCGCGCACGCCGCGTCGCTTTCGGCGTGACCGATTCCGCCTTCATCATGGGAAGCATGGGAGCGGTGGTTGGCGAAAAGCTGACCCGCACTATCGAGCAGGCCACCAAGGACCATCTACCGCTGATCATCGTCAGTGGCTCCGGCGGCGGCGCCCGCATGCACGAAGGCATCTTGTCGCTGATGCAAATGGCCAAGGTCTCCGCGGCGCTCGCCCGTTATGACGCCGCCGGCGGCCTGTTCATTTCGGTGCTAACGAATCCGACGATGGGTGGGGTGGCGGCGAGCTTCGCTTCGCTCGGCGACGTCACCTTCGCCGAACCGCGCGCGTTGATCGGCTTTGCCGGCCCGCGCGTAATTCAGGCAGCGATTCGGATCGAATTGCCAAAAGGTTTTCAAACGAGCGAGTTCTTGCTCGAACACGGCTTCATCGACCGCATCGTCCGCCGTTGCGATCTAAAGACCGAAATCGCCCGCACAATCGACTACTGCGGGATGTAGCGGGGGAGGCTACCGCGCAGGCGCCGTGTCCGCCGCGCGCGAGAGCCTGGCAATCAGCGTTTCCAGCACCAGCCGCGCGCGGGCCGGGGCCGAGCTCGATCCCTTCAGCGCCAGGTCGGCGTCGAGCAGCCAGCGATAGAGCTTCGTCGAGCGTTGCCGGCCGAGTTGTCGCAATTGCGGCTCGGCTTTGCCCAGCACGAAGCTGCGGAAGCCGGCCGTTTCGAGCGCCTGCCGCAGCGTGGTCCGCCGCCCGGCGCGTTCGGCCTGATCGACCAGCCGCGCGGCCGCGGCAAACCGCCGCAAGGTCGAGCCGATTTGCGCCAACAGCGCGATTGGGTTTTCGCCCGCCGCCACCAGGCGATCGAGTTGCAAGATGGCGTTGGCGGCGTCGCCGTTGGTGGCCATGTCGAGCATGTCCCATGTCGTCTTGGTGCGCCAGCCGCCGACCAGGTCTCTCACGAGCTTGACGTCGATCGCGCCGTCGACTCCCGCGGCGAGCGCAAGCTTGGCCAGCTCTTGATCCAGGAGTCCGAGCTCCGGCTCGACCGTATCGAGCAACATTTCGGCCGCCGGCCGCTCGAGCTTGGCGCGATGCTTCGATTTGGCCCGCTCGACGAGCCACTTGAGAATCGATTGCGCAACCGGCGTTTTGCATTCCACCGTCAGACCGGAGGCGGCGACCGCCTTGGCCAGCCGCGTATTGCTGGGCCAACTGGCGACTTCCAACACGAGCACACCGCTCGATTTCGGCTTGGCGGCGTAATTTTCGAGCGCGGCGCGGTTGCGCTGCACGAAATCATCGGCGTCGCGAACGATCACCAGCCGCTTGCCGCCGCCAAACAGGGCCACGGTCGAAAGGCAGTCGAAGACCTGGTGGACTTCGACGTCGTCGCCGCTGAACGACGTGAGCGAAAATTCCCCTTCTTCGTCTCCCAGCACCGCGGCGCGCAGGACGTCGAGCGATTCCTGCTTCAAAAACGCCTCGTCCCCAAATAGCACGCAAACGGGCGGAACGTCGCGCGCGGCCCGGCCAAGAAATTCCAGCGCTTGGACAACACCCGGCATCGCAGACCTTTCGAGCAGACGGTGGAACGAACCATTTCGTCGCTGATTGTACCTCGGGAGATTCCGGCTGTCTTGCGTGGTATCATGTCGCCAGGGCGTTACGCGTAAGCAAGACAGTGTTTTATCGGCTGGAGCGCGAGCGAGTTTGCCGAGCATTCACGCCTGCCGGGAGGGCGAAGCTCCTGCTGAGCCGCGAAGCGTTTTGGCGGCTCACGGCTCGGCGGGAGCCTCGCCCTCCCAGAATGCAATAAGCGCCAGAGCGCTGTGCGACGAGTGCAATGCAATCAATCTTTTCGATTACTCAAGCCCTGTGAACCGCTGGGAGTTGCCTTCGATGTTTCGATCCGTGACGAAACTGTGCGCGGCTTTTGCCGTTGTTCTGTTTTTCATTCCGTCCAGCGCGAACGCCGCCGACAAGCCATTGTGGATCGCCACGTTCAAGGTCGACGCCACGCCGCCGGTCGGCAGCCCGCTCTGCGATGGCGCAGTGCTGCCGGTGCAAACGGTTGACGATCCCCTCTCGGCCCGCGGCCTGGTACTGCTGACCGACGGCGAGCCGATCGTGCTCTGCGCCGTCGATTGGGTCGGGATTGGCAACAGTGGTTACGACGCCTGGCGACAGGCTTTGGCCGACGCGGCCGGGACGAGCGTCCATCGCGTGGCGCTCCATACGCTCCATCAACACGACGCGCCGGGCTGCGACTTCCTGGCCGAAAAGTTCCTGGCCGACGCGAAGCTCAGCGGCGCCATGTTCGACGTGGCCTTTGCCCGCCGCACGATTCAAGCCACGGCCGACGCGGTGCGCGAGAGCCTCAAACATCCGCGCGCGGTCACGCATCTTGGCCTGGGTCGCGCGAAGGTCGATCGCGTGGCGGCCAATCGCCGCGTGCTGGGGCCCGACGGCAAAGTGAAGCACGTCCGCTGGAGCTTTACGGAAAACGCCGAAGCCCGCGCGGCGCCGGAAGGGGACATCGATCCTTGGATGCAGAGCGTCAGCTTCTGGGATGGCGACAAACCGCTGGTCGACGTGACTTATTACGCCACGCATCCGCAGAGTTGGCACAACAAGGGAGCGGTCAGCGGCGACACAATCGGCCTGGCCCGCGCCCAGCGCGAGCGCGAGGAACCGGAAGTGACGCACATTCATTTCAACGGCGCGTCGGGCAATATCACGGTCGGCAAATATTACGACGGCACGCGCGAGAGCCGTGCCGAGCTGGCTGGACGCCTGGCCGACGGGATGCGCGCCAGTTGGAAATCGGTGAAGCGGCAACCGATCGCAGCAGCCGACGTCGGCTGGCGCTTCGAACCGGTCGAGCTGCCGGTCAGCCCCTGGATGGTCGAGACGGAACTAAAGACGACCGTCGCCGACGCCACAAAGCCCAGCAAGGAGCGCGTCCGCGCGGCGATGGACATGGCGTGGATGACCCGCTGCCGCGAAAAACGTCCGATCGATCTTTCCTGCCTGCGGCTCGGATCGGCCTACGTGGTTCACATGCCGGCGGAGTTGTTTATCGAGTATCAACTCGCGGCGCAGCGCATGCGCCCCGACGCCACCGTTTTGATGGCCGCATACGGCGACTACGGCCCCGGCTACATCGGCACGGAGATTTCGTACACGCAAGGAGGCTACGAAACCGGCATCGCGTCGCGCACCGCGCCGCAGGTCGAGCGCGTGCTGACCGAAGCGATGGGGAAGTTGTTGCAGAAGAACTGAGACGTGAGTGTTCTTGTGTTGGGAAGTGGTTTGATGCCACCGCTACTTTTGCAAGGCACTCCATCCTCGCGATGCCGCGCCGAAAACGCTTCACGGCTCGGCAGGAGCCTCGCCCTCCCAACCGCGTGTACCGGGAGGGCGAAGCTCCTGCTGAGCCGCGCGCCGCTTTCGGCGAGTCGATGAGTAAGCCAGCAATAGTTAACGCCGCTGAGCGTTGCACAAGCGCTAGCGCTAGCGAAGAATCCGATACGGCCTCAAGCCGCTCGCAGCCGGCGACTCTTCCGCCGGGCGAACTGAGCGGATGCGCCCTTTGGGCCGCACGGGATCGAGCGCCACGGCGTCGGCCGTGTCGTATTGCTCGACGTTGCCTGCTTCGTCCCGAACTTCGATCCGCAAGAAGACGCGCTCCGGGGCGTCCTTATCGAGTCGCCAGACGAACCGGCCTGAATTCGGCAGCCCTGTGGCGATCTTGACCCAGGGACCGCCCGGCTTCGAACTGTAGAAGAGCGAGATCGGACGCTCGGGCAGCAGATTGTCGAAGGCTTCCCAGCGAATGATCATGTCGCCCGTTTGCAAGCCGATGCCGACTTCGGTCCCCGTGATGCGGACAACGGGTTTGGTCAGGTCGACTCCGACCCAGACGTCGGGCGTGTCTCCGGGGCGCGGGACGTCGCCGCGCAAGCCGGCCCCGCTTTCGATCACGATCCGAAAGCCGTAGCGTCCTTCGCCGTCGACCTTGACAGTGACGGGACTTTGATTGTCGGGGTCGATTCCGTAGCTGCTCCAGGTGCGGCCGTTGTTTTTGGTTCCCCAGACTTCGACTTTGCCGACGCCGGCCCGGCCTACTTCTTCGACGTCGTATTCCAGCTCGAACCGGTCGCTTTTGACCATTCTGGGTCGGTCCGCAGCCGGTTCAGCTTCGGGTTGATCGTTTGGTTTTGCCGCGGTGGGACGCGGACTCGGGCCACCAGGCGGGCCGGGGGGAATCGTCTCGCCGGGCAGCACCGTCTCGCCTCCGTCGGAAGCTTGCGACAAACGCGGACCATCGTCCCCACCGGGCAATTCGCGGCCCGTGCGCGGCGCGGGTTGACGTCGCTCGATTGGACTGCGAGGCAAATCGATCTCTTCCGCGTGGCCAGGGAGTGGCGGCCTGCTTCTGCCTGGCTGGGCGAGTTGCGTATCGGGAGCGGGCGGCGGCAATATCTCTTGTTGTGCAATCAATTCGCGCGGCAACACCACTTCGGGTTGCGGACCGCGCGCTCGCCGCGTCGATCCGGCGTATTGAGTTCGATCGTACGCGCCGGGGCGCGGACCATCAACGCCCGGAAACATGCTTCCCATCGGCGGCGGACCGGGGCCTAGTGGAGATTCATTCGTCCGCTCGCCGGGCCAGTTCACGACCGTATCGCTATGGGCGTCGGTCTTGGGAGCGCCGAGCTGCCGCCAATCCGCCCCATGTTCGGCCGTCGCATTGGTGAGATCGACGCGCTGTAGCGTCTTGGCGACATTGCCTGCCTCGTCGAGCACTTGCGCTTGAATGTTGATTTGCTTCGCCTGAGCGTCGACGATCCAAGTCGCCTGGCCCGAGGCCGAGGTCGAAGTCGTCTTTGGATTATCGACCGCCACTGGCAACCAGGCGCCGGCCGAGCCGAGTTGATACTCGACGCGCAGCGTCTTCGGCAACAGATGGGGATCGCTCGATCGCCAATGAGCGCGAATTTCGCCCGGCGCTCCGCGCTCGGCCACCAGTTCCAACACCGGCGGATCGGTGTCGACGATCACGATCATCTCCGGGGCAGGGGGGGTAGCCGGTTGCAGCTCGCCCCGATCGTCGCGCGTGCGAAGCATGAGCTCGTATTGCCCGTCGCCGTGGGCGCGAAAGGGGATGCGCCGTTGCTCAGGCGCCGCCGTGCCGTACAACTTCCAGTTACCGCCATTCTCGGCGACGTGGAGTTGCACCTCGACGGCGCGGCGGGCGGCGGGATCGGGCGGGTCGGTATGGAACGGGATCCCAAACTCGATCTCTCTCGTGTAAATCGGCTTGATCGAAGGCGCCGTCGCGGCGGCCGGCGGGGCAGCGGGGGGCGCGTCCGCGGCCATTCCACTGGTCCAAGACGAGATCGCCAACGCGATCACCAACGGCGCGATGATCGACCGGCGCCGCAAGCGATCATGCGAATGCGCAAACCACTGCGCGCAGGCTGGCTGCGGCCTCGGGCTCTCAGTGTGTGATCGCGAGCGAGTCATCAACCGCCTGAAACGCGCCGTGCGCGCTGGGAGCAAGTGAGCGACGAAAGGACTGTTGAGTGTCAGCGGTACGATGGGCGCGCGGATTCTCGCGCGCGCAGTCCCGCTATATCTGATATCGGAATTGCCGGTGGCGCAGCTTGAGCAGGAGGATATCAAGCGAACGAACTGCGCAAGCTTGCGAACAGGGGAGGTCTGGCGGGTTTCCCAGCTTCGCCAATTTGCGACACGGACTCGCCGATGAGCGATAGCGGCCACGGCGCCAGCAGTTAAAGCGGCTTCGGACCGAGGCTCTGCGCGCGAAAAACCGACTCCTACTCGGGCTGCTTGCTCATCGCCGCGCGCGTTTCGGCGACGATCGCCACGTATTGCCGGGCAAGCGATTCGATCCGGCCGAAGTCTCCCTTGGCTAGCGCCGCGGCCTCGACCAGTGATCCGCCGATCCCTAGCGCGCATGCGCCCGCGCGGAGAAAGTCACCCGCGGTTTTCAGATTTACGCCGCCGGTCGGCATCAGGCGAATCTGGGGCAGGGGAGCGCGAACCGCTTTGAGGTAGGCCGGGCCAACCGTGTCGGACGGAAAGACCTTCACCACGTCGGCGCCCATTTCCCAGGCGTCCAGAATCTCGGTTGGCGTGAACGCGCCAGGAAAGACCAGCGCGCCGTAGCGCCGCGCCGTTTCGATCACCGGCCGTCGAACCGCCGGTGAAACCAGGAACCGCGCGCCGTTCAGAAGAGCGATCCGCGCCGTCTCAGTGTCAAGGACCGTGCCGGCCCCCAAAAGGACGCGATCCCCAAGTCGATCGGCCACTTCGGCCAGCACGCGCTCTGCCTTGGGAACGGTAAACGTGACTTCGAGCACGTCGACGCCCCCGGCCACGAGCGCTTCAGCGGCGTCGGCCAATCGCGCGCCGTCGTTGGCCCGCAAGATCGCGACGATACCCGTAGCCAGCACACGCTGAAGATTATTCTCGTACGACATCAATACAACTCGGGCCAGGCGACGGTGAAAGGCGGAGCAGGGTAGGGGAGCGCGCGGCCGCCCTCCCCGAACCCGATGGACAATCGTCGGCTGGGACCGGTTGCGTGTCAACCTGCGCTACGGTTCAGAGCGTGTTCTCAACGGACATTCGCCCCGTAATAGGTCGACCTCAATCGACCTGGATTTTGGCGTTTGCCTTGCGCGCTCGTTCAAGCAGCTTTTCACCGTCGAACAACTCGCCGGGTAGATCTTTGTCCGTAAGCGGCGTAATTTCAACCCGACGTCGCGAGATCATGATCATCGGCTCTGTGCCTTCGGCTGGCGCCAAATCAGGCTCGTGAACATCCCAGGCAGATACATACCACGAACCGCCCGGCGTCTGCCGCCAACCCACGGCGTGGGCGTCGTTGGTCATGGTCCATTTGCCGGCGATGAGCCGCCGTTCCACTCGCCGCGTCACGGTGAAGTCACGCGCCGGGTCGACCCACCAGTTGTTCTTAAGGTCCGTACGGCGCGAAATGACGAGCAATTGCCCCTTGGGCGCGGGCGCGTCGCTTTCATCCGGAGGCGCGAATTCACTGTGATTCCAATCGGCAAAACTCCAACTGTCCGCCAGTGGCGGCGGCTCGCGGAAGATCGCGCCGCCGATGACGTGCAACTCGACCGACTTGCCAAAACTCGTCATATAGTACTGCCGCGAGCCATTGTACATCGTCGTGATATACGCCTGCGGAATCGGAAACCAGCGAGCGATCTCTTCGGCGGGCACCTGTGCTTCGGGCGAATCGTCGTCGGCCAATTCATTGATGGACTGGGGCCATGCCGAGGGTTGCTGGTTGTCCGCGCAAAAGAATCGCGGCGAGCCCTGTTTGGAGCCCACGCCCAGGATCGAATCGGCGATACCTTCCATTTGGGACTTGGTGGCAGACCAGTAGCTGATTTGCACCTTGTCGCCTAACTCGATCACGCGAAACTGCGGCGGAAAGCTGCGGATGGCGGCGGCCGCGCCCCGCAGCGCCTGCTGTGCCTCCTCCGTTAGCAGAGGAATTTGCTCATGCCGCGGGCGATAGCGAAAGATCGTCGCCGTGCGCGGCGCCCCAATGTCATAAAGATCGCCAGGGCCAGTCGGACCGAAGTGGTACGTCGCCGTGCGATACTCACGCCCGATGGCTTGTTGGTCGCGCGCGTTGAGCCGTGTCCGAATACGGAACGGCAAGCGAGTAGCCATGTCGATCCACAATTCCTTGTCGATTTGCATCTTGCCCAGCGAATCGCGGCGCGATTGCCGGAAGCAACCTAACTTGCGGCCATCTTTGGTCACTACGTCGAATTCCATCGCCACGCCCACCCTACGCAGCGTTTCCTGGTCGACAGGTTGCGGCTTGCGCGCGTCGAGGTCGCTGAAGTCGAGCTCGGCGGCTTCGACTGGGATCAAGCGGCCGTTGCGCTGGACCCCTTCGACCCAGGCCGTGGGCTTGCTGATATTGATTTGGCCGATGT
>DASXPZ010000733.1:0-4936 GCA_036493275.1 Pirellulales bacterium | reverse complement strand
GTTTTCAGGAGCCGGGCGATGGCCAAGCGCAAATCGTGGCGGGAGAAACTGGCCGCTGATAAAGGCCTGCCGAAGGTTGGGCGGATCGAAGGGAAGCTTTCAACTCGTTGGGGGCGCGGGACGATGGTTGTCCCGGCGCCGCGCGAGGTCGACGCGCTGATGCAGCGCGTGCCGCGCGGGCGACTGGTGACGATTGCGGAACTTCGCGCTGCGCTGGCCGCCAAGCACCGGACGACGATCGCTTGCCCGATCACGACCGGCATCTTCGCCTGGATCGCTGCCCACGCGGCGGAAGAATCACTCGCCGAGGGAAAGAAACGGGTTACGCCCTACTGGCGGACGCTCAAGACCGGCGGCGAGCTGAACCCCAAATACCCCGGCGGTCTCGCACAGTTGCGAAAGTGCCTGGAGGCCGAAGGGCACCAGGTGGTGACCAAAGGCAAACGCGAGTTTGTGGCGGATTATGAGAAGCGCGTGGTAAAACTCAAAGTGTAATGCACGCCGGCGACCTCCGAGGATTGAAATCATGAGGGCCCTGATCTGCGTGGCCGCGATGTTCGCGTTCGTCGCGCCTCCCGCCGCCGAAGAATCGGATGAGCCGTGGGATATTCACGGGCGCGTCGTCGACGAGCAGGGAAAGCCAGTCGATAATTTCGAGGCGGCGCCCTTCTGGTCGTCTAACGGCAAGTACTGGGATGAAAAGGGAGAACAGATCAAGGTCGAGAGCGCCGCAGAAGCAGAAAAAATGTGGAAGGACGAAGGCCTTTTGGCGGTCAACCCACGCGCTCTCGCGACGCGAGCGTCCGGCGGACGATTCAGCCTCACGATCCCCGGATTTCCGAACCGGGCCGTTTTCGTCACGGATGTAGAGCACCGTCGCGGCGGCCTGGTTGCGGTGCAACGAGGCGATCGCGCACATGAAGTAACAGTCACGCTTCGGCCGTTGGTCCGCGTGCATGGCAAGATCTACTGTCCGGACGCAGGGCGGACGCCCGATTGGACCGCCGTCAAAGTCCATGCGGTAGCGGACCATGACAATTACCTAGGATTCATCCTCTGCGGATCGTACAAGGGAGAATTCTCGTTCCTGTTGCCGCCGGGCAAGTACGATTTCGCCGTGCATAGTCAATCGCCCGATGCGAGCATGCCTCGTCCGAAAAATCCGCCGGCGGACATGCCCAAGGATCTGGAAGGCCTGCGCGTCGAAGTTCCAGCCGGAAAACAGTCGCTCGACCTGGGCGTGTTGTTCGTCGAGTTTGGCGAGGGAAAAGGGGGCGTTCCGCGCGGCGACTATTCGAAACACTACGGCAAGGCGCCACCGGCGCTGCAGATTACCGACGCTTGCGGCGTCGACAAGAAGGTGAAGCTTTCGGATTACCGCGGCAAGTGGGTGTTGCTCGACTTCTGGACGCTTGGTTGCGGACCGTGCATTGAGCGCAGCCTTCCGCGGTTGACGAAGTTCTACGAGGAGCACGCCGCCGACCGCGATCGCTTCGAGATCCTGGCGATCTGCGTCACCGACTACGAACAGGCGACGACCAAAGCAGAATACGAGAAGCTCGTGGCGCCGATCGTTGAAAATACGTGGAAAGGGAAACCGCTGCCGTTTCCGGTGCTGATCGACGGCGAAGGAAAGACGCTGGCGGCTTACGGCATCCAGGGCGTTCCCTCGACACTGCTGATCGACCCCGATGGCAACCTCGTCAAGTTCGGCGACGAAGCGCTGTTAGATGAGAAACTGAAAGAAAAGCGGCCGTAGTTGCGAAGGACCGGACGGGTCTGGGTCCGACGCGAATCAGTCTGCCCCGCGCCAAGCAATGCTTCGGCGTTTTTGCGGAATGTTGCCCCACAACGAGCTGGGCTCTCAAGACCCGTTTGCGCCATTGCCGCTCCCTTTGCGCGCATTGCAATCATCCATTAGAGCCCTAAGCATATTGAGCGCGCTGGGGGAACTAAGATGTTCAGGTTGACCGGGTCAGGCGGAGAGGGGTAGAATTCGGGCGCACTTAGGTTAGCCACGCGACGCGCCCGGTCTTATCCATCTCTACAACTTTGTCACTAGCGTGCGTCGGAAACCATTGCTCGGTCGATATAGGGAACGCGCAGGATGCACGTTCACTGGGCTGAGCCGGTCGTCACCATCTTTACGCCGGCGAAGCTAAACCTCTTTCTGGAAATCCTACGAAAACGCGATGACGGTTTTCATGAGATCGAAACTCTCATGGCTCCGGTCGCGCGGTGGGATACTCTACGCTTTGAGGCCACGGCAGAGCCCCTGCTGCGCTGCGAATGCCGCTGGGCTCTCACGCAACATTTTCCGGCTGTAATTGCAGGCGAATGCGCACAAGCCGGCGCCCGCGGCGAACCGTATTCGCTTCCTTCCGAGAAGGATAATCTCGCTCTGCGCGCGGCCGCGCGATTGCGCGAAGCGGCGGGCGTGCGCGCCGGCGGCAAGATCGAATTGATCAAACGAATCCCGATGGCGGCCGGCATGGCCGGCGGCTCGAGCGATTGCGCCGCGGCGCTGGTGGCTGCAAGCATCGCCTGGGGATTGAACTGGTCGCGGGAGCGGCTTGCCGGCATTGGCGCGGAGCTCGGCAGCGACGTCCCATTTTTTTTCTCTCAGCAGCCGGCTGTGTGCAGCGGACGCGGTGAACGAATCGCACCGCAGTTGAGCCTCGCTCCTCTCTATTTTGTAATCGTCCAGCCTCCCACTGGGCTTTCGACCCCCGCAGTGTATGGCCACTGTCGTCCGGCGGTTGAACCGCGGCGCGTGGTCCCGCTGATCTCCGCCTGGCGGTCCGGCCGACTCGCGGAGCTGGGGAAACTGTTATTTAACCGCTTGGAAGCGGCGGCTGAGCAGATTTCTCCCTGGGTTGGGCGATTGCGCAAGGAATTCAACCGATACGACTTTCTAGGGCATCAATTAACTGGCAGCGGCAGCGCCTATTTTGGTCTCTGTCGTTCGGCCAGACACGCCCGGCGATTGGCGAACGCCCTGCGTGGCCGTGGCTTTGCCACGGCGCTGGCCGTGTCGGGAGTGACGTCATGATCAACCTGAGGATTTGGAACCGCCGTGGAAAGTAAATGGATTTGGAAAAACCTTCCATACGGTTGGAACCGCGCAGGCCGTAGCCTGGGTAGACCTCTGTAGGAAGACAATCTTCGGCCCATCCTGAAGGAGAACAGCCGTGGAGATCACTGAAGTTCGGATCAAGCTCATGGAAGACGCTGGCGAACGGTTGCACGCTTTTTGCTCCATCACGTTCGACGATTGCTTCGTCATCCGCGATCTGAAGATCATCGAAGGGACGAATGGCCCGTTCGTGGCGATGCCCAGCCGCAAGCTCACGTCTCACTGCACAAGTTGCGGGTACAAGAATCACCTCCGCGCGATGTACTGCAATCAATGCGGCGCGCGGCAAAAAGAAGATCGCGCGATGAAGGACGAGGACGGCCGGGCCAAGCTCTACGCGGACATTGCCCACCCCATCAATTCACGCTGCCGAGAATTGATTCAGGAGCGAGTGATCCAGGCTTTTCACGAAGAACTGCGGCAGTCACAATTGCCCGGCTACGTTTCGAGCTACGACGATTTCGACGACGACTTCTCCCGTCCGGCGGCCCGTCCCTCCGCGCGCGACGGAAACCATACCGCGCATGCGCCACGACCGGCCGCGGCGCGTCGGATCGATCACGGCGCGGAACGACCTGCGCCGTCGCGCCCAGCCACCGAGCACCCGCGGGTTGATCATTCCAAGGTTGACTATTCCAAAGTCGAACAGGCGAAAGTCGAGCCGGCGGCGACCGAGCCGCGCGCCCCGCACAAGGCGCATTCTCCGGCGGGCCTGCCTGGTCAGAACGGCGGCGCCGGGCCGCACACCCTTCCCGCGCAGACCCAAGACGCCAACCGCGCCGATCGGGGAGGTTTCGGGGCCGGCATTTTTTAACGGTCTCGCTCGAAGGGCCTCGATCGTCGCGAGTCTTCCCAAGATCGCGTGAGCAATGGCGGTCTGGAATCGTTGTCTGCCGCCGCTAGCGTGCTGGCGCCATCGTGATTCTCGCCCTCGATGTGGGATGTCAGACCGCAAATTCTGATGTTGACTAGGATCGACCTCTTTCTATAATCCCCGCCCGGCAGATTTCGGCGGTCCTAAGACTCTTTCTGTTTGGGCAAACTTGCTCAATGGCAGTGGTCAGAAGGCCCGCCGCTGGCCGATAAGATTCACATCGTCGCCACGGTCGTCAGGGCGGTCTGCCGTCGGCAAGCACATCTGACCTGTTTACCACGCACGACATCAGGGATGATCCGGCGCCAAGTCGCGGGAGTTTTGCCGCGCGCCGTGTTCTTCTCTCGTGCGCAATCTCGTATAGAAGGCGTGTGAGCCATGCAACTGCAAATTGTGCAGGCAACGATCCTCGGCCTGGCGGCCATGACGCTGTGTGGATGCTCGAGCGGCGTGCAGTGGCCATGGAGCAAGAAGACCGCGGCAGTCAGCCCTGCCTCGACCGATCCGGCCTTGGTCGGCGCCGCGGCCGCAGCCGGCGCGTATAAGCCGCCCCAGGTCGCGCAAAACCCGCAACTGCCGTCGGCACAGAGCGGGCCATACACGCTCGACAATAGCTACGCGCCCGCCCCAACGATGCCGCCTGGTTATGGTGGCGTTTATCCTGAGGCCGCGCCAGCGACGCACAGCCCCTATCCGCCAGCAGGCGCGCCAGGGGGTTACAACACGGCGTCGATGAATAACGCTCCGCCCGGCGGCGCGTATCCTTCGACCGGTTACCCCGCCGCGAGTGGACCGACGACTCCTGAAGGTCAGTACGCCGCGGCCAGCGGGTACGAAACTCCTGTAAACCCTGCGACGGCTGCTTACGGAGCCGCGCAACCTAACGCCGCAACCACCCAACCGTACGGCGGAGGGGCATCGCCACC
>DASXPZ010000732.1:0-1559 GCA_036493275.1 Pirellulales bacterium | reverse complement strand
GCCGCGCTTGCGCCTGAGGCGCCGTCGTGTTCATTGGTCCTTGAGCAAACCTGCTCGCGGATGAATCAACTGCTGAACAGGTGAATGCTAACCACGTGCCATCGCGATGACTTCTGCCGAAGAATGATCGCAATGCATTGCACGACGCAGGTTTGCACGAAAGACCCGGTCGGCGCGACGAGTTTTGTCGACTCGCCTTGGCTCTCGAAACCACGAGATTTCGTGAACACCCACGAAATCTCGTGATTCAGTCGGAGTGCGTCGGCGGCGAAGGCCGCCTAGAGAAATGAGCCGCGATCACTAGCGAGCGGAACGCCGTGCTCGGGCAATGCCGAGCTTCTTCATGCGGCTCGCGGGATTGCCGTGGGCGAGCAGCTTGGCCACGATGTCGTCATAGACACAGTAGCCCCACGGCGTGGCCTTGACGCCCATGTCGCAGAACACAAGCTGCGTGCCGCGAGTAGGGGTAGTGCGGTTCCAGATGGCGGTGACCTTTTCGACCAGGGCGTTGATCTTCGAGCCGGAAAAATCGTTGGCCGTTTCCGACAAATTCCTCTGCATCGCCCGCGCAGCCGACGTTCCACGATTGATCCACGAGATTTCGTAGGCATCCCGCGATATTTCGTGTGCCTTCGCGAAATGTCGTGGCCTCGAAAGCCATCGCGATCAAGGACGAATCTTCGCTGCGGTTCATTTATTCGCACAAGCCTTCCTTCCGCAAGACTTTGCGATCGCTCTTCGGAAGCAATGCCGACTACGGCACATGGTTAGCTCTTACCTCTAAACAGTTGATTCTGTCGGATTTCGCTCGCTGGCATCCTGCTTGCACTTCCCAACGTCCCTCTGGGTGTCGCTGTCGATGCAAGGAATAAGCCATGAGTCTCTGGGGCCCCCATTTTCCGAAAACGAGGAGGTATCGCCATGTTTCGATTGAGCCGAACGAGCGTGATCGCGTGGACCGCGGTGGTGGCAGTGATCGCCGCATTGTCCTACGCGCTGACCGGGGTGGCGGTATCGCGCGCCGCCGCAGAGGACAACACCAAGGCGGCGCCGGTTGAGTTCACCGCTGACGGCAAACTCAAGCAGCCCGTCGGCTATCGCAAGTGGGTGTACGTCGGCGAGGTCATAACCCCCAACGACATGAACGACGGCGAGGCCACGTTCCCCGAGTTCCACTCCGTCTACATGGACCCCGAGAGCTTCGCCGAGTACGAGAAGACCGGCAAGTACCGGGACGGCGCCGTCCTGGTCAAAGAACTCAGCAGCGTCGGCACAAAGAAAGCGTCTAGCGGCAATGGCTACTTCCAAGGCGAGTTCACTGGTTTGGAGGCCACGATCAAGGATTCAAAGCGCTTCAAGGATGAGCCCGGCAACTGGGCCTACTTCAGCTTCGGCCACAAGTATCCGCTCAAGACGGAGGTGTCCAAGAACGCTGCCGCCGCGTGCAACCAGTGCCATCAGGACAACGCCAGGAAGGACTTCGTCTTCAGCCAATACTACCCCGTCTTGCGCGCCGCAGCCCCGCGCTCGAAGTAATGCAGACCGGGTCGCGTTTTCTT
>DASXPZ010000731.1:0-1930 GCA_036493275.1 Pirellulales bacterium | reverse complement strand
TTTGGGCGCGTCTGCCTGCTCGGCGACGCCGCTTTCGTTCCACGGCCGCATCCGGCGGCAAGCACTTACAAGGCGGTTACCAATGCCGTCGTCCTCGGCGAGAGCCTGCGCGCGCACGGACGCGACGTCGCCGCGGGGTTACGCCATTGGGAACCCACGCAGATGGAATTGGGAGAGAATCTCGCGCGCCTGGGACAAGAGCAGGGGGACCGCTCGCAGTTCAGCACCGCTGATGGGCCGGTCGTGATACAATCGGTGGCAAGAGCGATGCGTCCGCGTTCGGCGCTCTGATGGTCAGGCGAAAATTGCAAGGAAGTTTTGATGGAACTCGTCGATCTCTCCAATAGCCGTTCGTTCGCGAACGGATTTCCACACGATTTCTTCACTTGGTTGCGGCGCAATGAGCCCGTATGGTGGCACGAGCCGACCAGGTACACGCCCAACGACGTTGGTTTCTGGGTAGTCAGCCGCTACGAAGACGTGGTGGCAGTTTTCAAAGATCCGGAAACCTACTCTTCGGAACTCGGCGGGACCCAGATCTACGACGGCAGAGGGATGGGCTACCAGTTGAATCAGACCGACGATCCCAAGCATCGCCGGCTGCGGGCACTGGTGAACAAGGGCTTCACGCCCCGGATGATCGGGCGGCTGGAGGAGGAGTTGCGTCGGCGCACGAAGAGCATCCTGGACGCCGTGCCCGCGGCGGAGACTTTCAACTTCGTTCCGGCGGTGGCCCGCGAGCTTCCGCTCCAGGCAATCTGCAGCGTGCTCGGAGTGCCGCAGGAAGATCGCGCGGCGATAATCGAAATAGTCGACCTTGCGGTCGGCGCCGGGGACGGGACTGTGATGTCGCCGCAATACCTCAAACAACTCAGCGCCTATGCCGACACGGTAGTCGAGCGCAAACGTTCTAATCCGGCCGACGATATATTGTCGGTCATCGTTCACGCGCAATTGGATGACGGCTCGCCGCAGCTCAACAACCAGGAGTTGCGCGCTTTCTTCAACCTGCTCTTTCCGGCGGGCGCCGAGACTACTCGCGGATCGATCGCAGGCGGCCTGCTGGCGCTGATGGAGAACCCCGAGGAGCTCGAGCGGTTGCGCAATGGTCCGCAGCTCATGAAGACCGCGATCGAAGAGATGGTGCGATGGACCTCGCCGTCGGTCTACAAGCGCCGCACTACAACTCGCGACGCCGAGTTGAAGGGGCGTTTAATCCGCCAAGGTCAAAAAGTAACGGTCTGGGAGATGTCGGCCAATCGCGACGACGACGCGTTCGAGAATCCGTTTCGCTTCGACGTTGGACGCGATCCCAACAACCACGTCGGCTTCGGACTCGGTACGCATTTCTGTCTCGGCGCGAATCTCGCGCGGCTCGAAATCCGCGTAATGTTCGAAGAGCTGCTCGAGCGATACGAGCGGTTTGAGGTGACGGGGCCGCTCGCCTGGACTAACAATAATCGGCTTCTTAGCCTGACGCAGTTGCCATTGCGCGTGTTTCCATTCAGGACGTGACGGACGAGGCGTTCGTGTTTCAGAAGTGAGTAGTCAGGGAATGGATACTAACAAGCGATTCGAGTGCGTCGAGCAATTCGAAAGCGCCTTGGCCCCGATTATCGCCGAGGCCGGACGGGACGCTATCGAGCAATGCTGGTTGGTGAAACTGGCAACCAATCGTCCGCCGTGGACGCCGAGCGGCATCGAATTGTCCGCCGGCGACCTGGTAAGCGTGTTTTCCGCGGGGCGCGCCAATATCGCCGCGGCGCCGGACATCTGGGTCGGCTCACACTTTGCGCTCTTGATGCGAATCGGCCTGGAAGGCGAGATCTTCCGTGCCCCCGGCCATTCATACACCTTCACCGCCGTGACCGGTGGCGAACTTTTTCGATGCAACCTTTTTCCGGGTGATTGGGCCGACCGCCACGGAGCG
>DASXPZ010000730.1:0-5411 GCA_036493275.1 Pirellulales bacterium | reverse complement strand
AAAGACACGGAACTCGGCCTCCTTGGCCAGGTCGGTGATGTCGACAATTTGCAAGTCGAAGCGCAGGTCGGGCGCGTCGTGGCCGTAACGCTCCATCGCCTCGTCGTACGTCATCCGCGGCAAGGGGAGCTGAAGGTCGATCCCCAGCATGCTCTTGGCCAGAAACTGCACCAATCCGTCGAGCGTTTCGATCACGTCGTCCGCCGTGACGTACGACATCTCCAGGTCTAACTGCGTGAATTCCGGCTGCCGATCCGCGCGAAGGTCTTCGTCGCGAAAACAGCGGGCAACCTGCATGTAGCGGTCATATCCGGCCACCATCAAAATTTGCTTGTAGAGCTGCGGCGACTGCGGCAGGGCATAGAACTCGCCCGGATGGACGCGGCTGGGGACCAGGTAGTCGCGGGCGCCTTCGGGCGTGCTGCGGCCGAGCATCGGCGTTTCGATTTCGAGAAAGCCGCGCTCGTCGAAATAATCGCGCATCGCCTTGATCAGCCGGTGGCGCAAGATCAGCACGCGCTGCATGTCGGAGCGGCGGAGATCGAGGTAGCGGTACTTCAGCCGCAGGTCTTCGCCCGGCAGTTCCATGGCGCCAGGTTGAAACGGCGGCGTCTGGCTGCGATTGAGCACGTCGAGCTGAGTCGCGCGAAGTTCGATTTCGCCGGTCGTCAGTTTAGGATTCGTCGTCCCCTCAGGCCGACGGGCGACTTTGCCGGTTACGGCGATTACGAACTCGCTCCGCAACGACTTGGCCAACTCTTGCACGCCGGGGCCCGCTTCCGGGGCAAAGACCACCTGGGTGCGACCGTAGCGGTCGCGCAAATCGACAAAGAGCACACCTCCCTGGTCGCGATACTTGTCGACCCAGCCGCACAGCGTGACTTCCTGGCCGATCTGTTCCGTTCGCAGCTCGCCACATGTATGGGTACGAATCAACGCGATCTCCTCAGGGGGCTGGCCAGAATGCTTCGATTGACGTCATTTTTCAGAATTGGGCATTGTAGACGGACAGGCGAAGTGGGCAAAGTGCGGTCGAGACGCGAGGCGAGCGAGCGAAACGTCGAGATTGTCTCTTCCTAATTCTTTAGGGGGCCTCTCCGAGGCCGGTCTCTCTTCAGAAGCGAGGCAGCCTCGACACGGCCTGCTAAAAGAAGATGCCGAGCGGCATCGTCAGGTTCGGACATCAACAGCCAAGACCGGCCTCGCAGAGGCCGTCTACAGTAGCAGATGCGGTTCGCGTTGTGAGGATTGCGTAGAACTTCTCTACAAACGCCGATTCCGCATCCTGAGGGGGTTGGATCGCCCGCGCCCTGCTCTGCTGGCTTTTATGTGCCCGGCAGGCCGATGCCAGCAATACCAGCGTTTGTCGACCGAATGGATTTCAAGGGGCTGCTGATCTATGGACGGGGGGAAATCCGCCCGTTACCCTCGTAGGATTCGACTGCTTTTGCTAGCCTCCGCCTGAGCATTCCGCAAATCTTGATCGGCCCCGATTGGGCCCTCACACGCCGCTCACTTCAAAAAACACGGACTCATCGCCTTTTGCCGTCTCGCACAGACTCCCCAGTAACACTTCACTGCTGGCGGTTTGCGAGCCGCGGCCCGAGAGCGCTCTGCTGATACGTATCCATGATGAAACGCGATTTCTACGTCCGTTACAGCCCGGCGATTTTGCTGGTAGTCGTGTTTCTCCTGCCGATTTCATTTGCCGGGGCGCGCCGCGCGCTGCGCAGCAATCAAAATCGGGTCGAGCAGTGGCTGCCCGATCAATACGAAGAGACGCGCGTCTACAAGCAGTTTCGCAAGCACTTCCAAGGCGAGGAATTCGTCTTGGTAAGTTGGGACGGTTGCACGCTCGACGACCAGCGGATCCCGTTGCTCGCGGCCAAGCTCGTCCCGCCAGAAGATTCAGACCTGCCTGACGAGGAGCGGTACTTCTCGAAAGTGACCAGCGGACCGTCGGTCATCGACATTCTGACTTCGCCGCCGATCAATTTGAGCCGCGAAGAAGCCGTTTCGCGCCTCGAAGGCTCGCTGATCGGCCTGCGGGACGAGACCGACGAAGAGGGGACCGAAAAGACGTGCATGCTCCTCACCCTCTCGGACGTGGGGAAGAAGCACCTGCGCAAAACGATCGACAAGATCTATTCGGTCACGTCGAACGAGTGCGCCATCCCGCGCGAAAAACTCCACATGGGCGGGCCCCCCTCGGATAACGTGGCGATCGACTACGCTGGCGAGCAGAGCTTGTTCCGGCTGGCCGGGCTGGCCGCGTTTATCGGGCTGGTGATTTCGTGGTGGTGTCTGCGCAGCGTGAAGCTGGTGGCGATCGTCCTTTCGGCCGGCGTCTTTAGCGCCATGGCCAGCCTGGCCGTCGTCTGGTACTCCGGCGGCGAGATGAACGCGATCGTGCTGACCATGCCGTCGCTGGTCTATGTGGCCGCGATCTCCGGCGCGATCCACCTGGCTAACTATTATCGCGATTCGATTCGCGAAGAAGGGCTCGCCGGAGCGCCGGGGCGCGCGATCGGCCACGCCTGGCTCCCGCTGACATTGGCGACGGGCACCACGGCCGTGGGTCTACTCACGCTCTGCTATAGCGAACTGGTGCCGATTCAACTCTTTGGCGTCTACTCGGCCATCGGCGTGATTGTCAGCGTGCTGTTTTTGTTCTTCTTCATGCCGGCCGCCTTTGAGACCTGGCCCTTGACAGAACAGACAACTGAACAGGCTGAGGCTGCCCACGGCGGCGGAGGAGCAGATTCGTTTTGGGTCAAGGCGGGGCATTGGATCCTCGACCATAACGGTCTGATGACTGCCGGCGGCATGGCGGTGATTGGGATCTGCGCCTACGGCATGACCCGCATGGAGACCTCGGTCCAGTTGATGCGACTCTTCTCGCCGAAGGCCAAGGTGGTGACCGATTACGAGTGGCTCGAGGAAAACCTCGGTCCGCTGATCCCGATGGAGATCGTGCTCAACATCGATCCGGAGCGATCGGGCCTCACCTTTTTGGAGCGGATGGAACTGGTCGACCGCGTGCAGAAATCGCTCACGCCCGAACACATTCCCGAGGTCGGCAGCAGCCTCTCGGCCGTGACGTTCGCGGCAAGCCTGAAGACGGAATCTCGCGGCCGGCCATCGCTGCTTGAGCGGACCATAGGACTCAAGGATCGCGACCGCACGGCCCGCAGTGTGCGCAACAAGAAGTTGCTCGACCATCGAGACAAGATCCTCGAAGGCGATTACTTGAAAGAGCAAAACGGCGTCGAGATGTGGCGCATCAGCGCGCGGGTCAGCGCGCTCAAAGACGTCGACTACGCCAAGTTCGTCAGCGAAATTCGCGGCATGGTCGACCCGATCGTCGAAGACGCGCTAGTCAAGGTCGAAGCGCGCAAAGCAGTGGAAGGCGAGGGGACCTCGGAAGACGCCGACGGAGAATCCGTCACTGCTACGAGCAAGGTCGCTGCGGACGACGAAGAGAAACCGGCCATCTCGGCCACCTATACCGGGCTGGTGCCGCTGGTCTACAAAGCCCAGAACTCGCTTCTCGACGGCCTGGTGATGGGCTTCATCACCGACCTGGTCTTGATCGTAATCGCGATCATCATCGCTATGCGCGGTCTGACCGCCGGCCTAATTCTGGCGATCCCCAGCGTCTTTCCGCCCGTCGTGACGTTCGGCCTGATGGGCTGGATGGGGATCGTCGTCGACATCGGCACGGTAATGACCCCCAGCGTGGCGCTCGGCGTCTCGGTCGACGATATCGTCCACTTCATGTTGCGCTATCGGCGGGCCCTGGCGACCGGGCTCGACCGCAAGGCGGCCGTGATGGACGCCTATCACCATTGCGGCCGGGCGATGTACCAAAGCTGGGGCGTGATCGGCCTGGGACTCTCGGTCTTCGCGCTCAGTCCCTTCACGCCGACGCAGCGCTTCGGCTGCATGATGATCGCGCTTCTGACGACGACGTTGATGGCCAACTTGCTGCTGCTGCCGGCGCTGTTGGCGGGCCCGCTGGGCAAAATTTTCGCCCTGGGAGTGAAGGTTCAAAAGCCGGCTGGGGAACCTGCGATGAGTACGGCCGCTCCGATCGGTCCCGCTCACTCGGCGCCCCGCGCAACGGCGCCCGCGCCAATGGCCTACCGCGGCCACGGCGATCCCCCGCCGCAAACGCCGCGCAGATCCGTGCGTTCTTAGGCGCCTTCTCGCGGCAGCTTAATGAATCAAGAATTGTCAGTCCGGGTGGACAGAACGATGCCGGTCCGGCGGGAGCGTCTGTTTTGTCCTTCTAGCCGGACTTGTTTGCGCCGGATTTCTGCGTACCATGCTCGATGTGACTTTTTTTCGTAAGCTTGAGCAATGGATAGCGCTGGGCTCAATCGAGCGATTGGCCGAGCGCGAGCGTGAAATCAACGCGATGGGTCACTACTTGACGAAAAATTGCAAGTCATTATAGTGAAACAACTTGGGACAGGTAGCTCAGTTGGTAGAGCACTGGACTGAAAATCCAGGTGTCGCCGGTTCAACCCCGGCCCTGTCCACTCTTACTGGCAAACCGGGCTTACGGCGATCCGCCAGCAACGCGCTGACGGGTTTCTTCCCATCGCGCTCGGCTGCGGTCTTGCTGCCGGTTATCTTTCGTAGCTGCCCGCGATCGTCCTATCAGCCAACGGCCCACGGGCATTTGTCGCCCACCTCGGCTAGTTGGCGCTTGGCTTGGAATCTCCACGCTTTCTTCGTTTGCCCTTTCTGGCCCATCGGCTGTTTCCACTCCAACGGGGTGTTTTGTCAGAAACGCGCGCAATTTGAATCGTTATCTATCACTTCCTCAGTACCATCGTTTTTGAGGCGACAAGGTTACCACTCATCGCCTCACGAATGCGACGCCCCGCCACGGACTACATCAACCGTGGCGGGGATTTTTTTTGATAGAACACGCGCAGCCACCGGCGCGTTTTTGTCTTGGTTCAGCGGAAGTTGGAATTCTGTTGGGTGAGGATTCGCAAGTCGTTGGCCCAGGTCTTTTCTTACAGCCAGGTTCGCCGATCCCCCTCGTCGACCTGGCGCCGAGATCTCGGGACGCCAGTGCACGCACGAATCGAGCGGCGGCGCCAAACATGTCGCAGATCTCGTGAGCGCCGCCAGCGCGCAAAAAAACGCCCGCGACTGTCATGAGACCATCGCGGGCGTGTGTAAAAAATCCGGCAACACCTACTCTCGCACTTTTGGTACTACCATCGGCTCTGAAAGCTTAACTACCGTGTTCGGAATGGGTACGGGTGTGACCTTTCAGATATGGTCACCGGAAAAAGGACGCGCAGCTGTTGAAGGCTGCGCGGCCTGAATTGGGTTGTGGTAATCGAGTGGCATCTAGCACGACTCTTAATTCGCGTGGGAGTTACAGCCTG
>DASXPZ010000729.1:0-1879 GCA_036493275.1 Pirellulales bacterium | reverse complement strand
CTTGCAATCACAGGAATCTGAACAATGACGCAATCGCGACGCATCACCATCTTCGACACCACGCTGCGCGATGGCGAGCAATCGCCGGGCGCGAGCATGAACATCACCGAAAAACTGGAAATCGCCCAGGCGCTCGTCGCCCTGGGCGTCGACATCATCGAGGCCGGCTTTCCGATCGCTTCGCAAGGCGACTTCGAGGCCGTCAAACAGATTGCCGAAAGCGTCCGCGGCTCGACGATCTGCGGCCTGGCCCGCTGCAACGACCAGGACATCGACCGGGCCTGGGAGGCCCTGCGGCACGCCGAGCGCTCGCGAATCCACGTCTTTCTGGCCACCAGCGCCATCCATCGCGAGTTCAAACTCAAGATGGGCAAGCAGGAGATCATCGAGCGGGCGGTGGCCGGCGTGCGCCGCGCGGCGGGCTACTGTCCCGACGTCGAGTTCTCGCCCGAAGACGCCGCCCGCACCGAGCCTGATTTCTTGTGCGAAGTGGTCGAGGCGGCCATCGACGCCGGCGCCACGACCGTCAACATCCCCGATACGGTCGGCTATGCGACGCCCGCGCACATGGGCCGCGTGATCCGCACGCTGCGCGAGCGCGTGTCGAACATCGACCGCGCGGTGATCAGCATCCACTGCCACAACGATCTGGGCCTGGCCGTCGCCAACAGCCTTTCGGCCGTAGAAAATGGCGCCGGGCAAATCGAATGCACGATCAACGGCATCGGCGAGCGGGCCGGCAACTGCTCGCTCGAAGAAGTCGTGATGGCGATCCGCACGCGCGAAGATTACTACCGATGCACCACCGGGGTGGCCACCCAGCGGCTCGTGCCCACGAGCCGGCTGGTCTCGAACGTCACCGGCATTCAAGTGCAGCGCAACAAGGCCATCGTCGGCCGCAACGCCTTCGCCCACGAGGCCGGCATCCACCAAGACGGCATGCTCAAAGAGCGTTCGACCTACGAGATCATGCGGCCCGAAGACGTGGGCCTGTCGCAGACCGACCTGGTGCTGGGCAAGCACAGCGGCCGGGCGGCCCTGGGAGATCGGGCCAAGGCGCTGGGCTACGCGCTTTCGGCGGAGCAACTGCAAACGCTGTTCGTGCAGTTCAAGGCCCTGGCCGACAAGAAGAAAGAGGTCTACGACGCCGACATCGCCGCGTTGATCGACGAAGAGATTCGCGAGAGCGACGAGATGTGGTCGATCAGCCGCTACACGCTCTCGGCCGCGACCGGCGCCGTGCCGAAGGTGACGCTGTCGCTCAAGCGGGGCGACGAAGAAACGACCCGCGAGTTGAGCACCGGCGACGGGCCATTCGACGCGTTGTTTCTGGCGATCGAGCAGATCACCGGCATCGAAGTGGTCTGCAAGGACTTTCGCGTCCACAGCGTGACGGTCGGCAAAGACGCCCAGGCCGAGGTGACCGTCGAAGTCGCGCACCGCGGCCAGGTGTTTCGCGGCCGCGGCGTTTCGACCGACAGCATTGAGGCCAGCGCCAAAGCCTTTTTGAACGCCATCAACCGCGTCGCCGCCGCCGGCGGCAAAGCGGTGGCGAAGGTCAGCCCGTACGAAGGGGCGTAGCAACGCTATCCGGCCACGAACGCCAGCCCATAAAACACCCAGCCGGTGACCGCCGTCAGCAGCATGTCGATCGCCGACAGCTTGGCCCAGAAGAGGTGCGAGCGGCTATGCTCGTTCGGTTCCGGCGGACAGGGAAAGCGGCGCACGGCCCGGACCGTCACGACGATCCACAATAGCGCCGTCGAAACGGCGAAGGGCAGATGAATCGAGAGTGAGTGTTGCACCCAGGTTTCGTAGTAGGGCGACGGCTTGGCCCGCTCCGTCCAACCGCGGATGCGCATGTCGCCTTCGAAGAGCA
>DASXPZ010000728.1:0-2264 GCA_036493275.1 Pirellulales bacterium | reverse complement strand
AGCTTGTACGACGAGGGCATCGCCAGCATGGAAGGGGGCGGATCGTACAACCAGACCGACGCCGAAGGCTTTTTGCGGATCCAGGGGCTGCCGGGCCGCGTGCAGGGGCGGGTGAACCCACGGCGGCCGTAGAGTGTTCTTATCTGTAGCCGGCCTCTGCGAGGCCGGATCCGAGTGAGCATCCCCGGCCTCGCAGAGGCCGGCTACAGCGCGGTTCGTGACAGAAAGCTCCATTCAGCTTGACCACTGGCCCGCAGGCAGCTAGAGTTCAAAGCAGTGGCCCAGAGCATCGGCCGCAATAAACCAAGGCGCCTTCGACCATGGCCGCGCGTAACCTACTACTTTCGCTCTTGCGATTGCTTGCCTTGTGCAAGCGGTAGGGTTCGTACGCCCGTGGCAAATCGCTCGGGAAGATCGAAGAAGACGAACCCTAGGGCCTGCCGGCCGTAGGGTTTTTTTGTAGCCATAGGGTGTCTGTCGGATGCCCACCAGCACCCCCGCTCTAAAGTTCGCGAGTTCGAAATGAATCATGCAATGCAACGACGTGGAGTGGCCCCCACGAGGGCGAGCCTGGAGCTTACCGGGCCGGCCTAGGGTCGGCCCCCACTGCCAGCGCGTCGTTTTCCATCGCATTTGAATCATCGAGCCTACGAAGGATATCCAATGACCACGCCCCGACAGATCCGCATCTTCGACACCACGCTGCGCGACGGCGAGCAATCGCCCGGCTGTAGCATGAACATTGCCGAGAAGATGGAAGTCGCCCAGGCGCTCGTCGACCTGGGGGTCGACATTATCGAAGCCGGCTTCCCGATCGCCTCGCCCGGCGATTTCGAGGCGGTCCGCGAAATCGCCGACAACATCTCGGGCGCCGTGATCTGCGGGCTGGCCCGATCGAGCGACGCCGACATCGACCGCGCCTGGGAGGCGCTGCAAAACGCCGCGCAGCCGCGGATCCACGTCTTTCTGGCCACCAGCGCCATCCATCGCGAGTTCAAGCTCAAGATGGACAAGGACGAGATCATCCGCCGGGCGATCGCCAGCGTGCAGCGCGCCGCCCGCTACTGCCCGGACATCGAGTTCTCGCCGGAAGACGCCAGCCGGACCGAGGTCGATTTTCTCTGCCGCGTGGTCGAAGCGGCGATCGACGCCGGCGCCACCACGGTCAACATTCCCGACACCGTCGGCTACGCCACGCCGGCCCACATCGGCGGAGTGATTCGTTCGCTGCGCGAGCGCGTGCCGAATATAGACAAAGCCGTGATCAGCATCCATTGCCATAACGACCTGGGCCTAGCAGTGGCCAACAGTCTGGCGGCGATCGAAAACGGCGCCGGACAGATCGAATGCACGATCAACGGCATCGGCGAGCGGGCCGGCAATTGCTCGCTGGAAGAGGTGGTGATGGCGCTCCGCACCCGGCACGACGTCTACCAGGCGGGCACGGGGATCGTCACACAGCGGCTCGTGCCCACCAGCCGGCTGGTCTCGAACATCACCGGCATGCACGTGCAGCGCAACAAGGCGATCGTCGGGCGGAACGCCTTCGCCCACGAGGCCGGCATCCACCAGGACGGCATGCTGAAAGAACGAACGACGTACGAAATCATGCGGCCCGAGGACGTCGGCCTGACGAAGACCGACCTGGTGCTGGGCAAGCACAGCGGCCGCGCGGCCCTGGCCGACCGGGCCAAGGCGCTCGGCTATCATCTGAGCACCGAGCAACTGCAAACGGTCTTCGACCAGTTCAAAGATCTGGCCGACAAGAAGAAAGAAGTCTACGACGCCGACATCGCAGCCCTGATCGAGCTCGAAATGCGCGACGCGCCGGAGACCTGGACGATCGCCGGCTATCGCCTCGTGGCCGAAAGCGGCCAGGTCCCCACGGTCACGCTCACGCTGCGGCGCGGCGGCGAAGAATTCAGCGAAGAGGTCGCGGCCGGCGACGGCCCGTTCGACGCCATGTTCCGCGCCGTCGAGCGGATCACGGGGGTGGAAGTCGTCTGCAAGGACTTCAACGTCCATAGCGTGACGGTCGGTAAAGACGCGCAGGCCGAGGTGACGGTCGAGGCCGAGCACGGTGGCACAATCTATCGCGGCCGCGGCGTCTCGACCGACAGCGTCGAGGCGAGCGTGCAGGCCTTTTTGAACGCGGTGAACCACGTCGTCGCCCATCTGGAGCGCACCGCCACGCAAGCGGCGGGAGCGAAGGTAGTTGGGAACGTGTAACGTTGCGTGGCGCGTCTTCGATTCAGGACGTCACA
>DASXPZ010000727.1:0-3791 GCA_036493275.1 Pirellulales bacterium | reverse complement strand
CTGCGAAACCGAAATTCAAAAAGCCGAGCTCGACAAAACGATGGCCGCGGATATCGAAGCGATGCGGCACAAGATCGAGGACAAAATTCACAATGATCACAAGGTCCGCAAGCTCGAAGAGGATATCGCCGATTTCGACATCGCTCTTTCCAAGTACAAGAAGTTGGTAAAAGACGGCAAAATCAACCACACTGCGGAGAATCTCAAGAAGGAGCGGGCCGGGTTGCAGGAACGGCTGGAGGAGCGGACGAAGGAACTGGAGGAGAAGTTCATCGAGCCCGAGCGAATTCATTTGACGATGGAGGCGGATCACAAGATCGCCGTCGCCAAGAACACCATCGCGCGGTTGGAAGTCCAGATTGAGGAGTACCGGAAGTCCTTCGAAGCGACCTCGGCGGAGTTGAAGATTATCGGCGGTAGCACGGCCGAAATGGTCAACAAGGTCAAACTGGCCGAAAATCTGCGATCGTTGGTCAATGAGCTGGACATACAGGTCCGCAAGGCGCGAATCGAAAAGGGATCGCCGCCGCGCGTCAGCCGCTATGGCGTCGCCATGCCCCCGGAAAGCACCGGAGCCACCCGCAAGTACGCCATGGTCGGGTTGAGCGGAATTGCGGTGTTCGGACTGGTCGGGTTGGGCATCGCCTTCATGGAGTTCCAATCGCGCCGAATCACCTGCCCCAGCGATCTCCGTAGCGGCCTGGGGATTCGCGTCGTCGGGTCGCTCCCCTCGATGTCTCGCCCCGGACGCAAGGCCTTGGCCGCCGTCAATGGAGATCTCAGCAGCCTGCTGGTCGAGTCGATCGACACCGTTCGCACGAATTTGTTGCACAGCGCGGCGAGTGAGCCGATGCGAGTGGTGATGATCACCAGCGCTCTGGATCGCGAAGGCAAGACGACCGTCGCCAGCCAGTTGGCCGCCAGCTTGGCCCGCGGCGGACGACGCACGCTGCTGATCGACGGCGACTTGCGCCGCCCTTCGGCGCACCGTCTGTTCGAACTGCCGCTCGAACCGGGCCTGTGCGAAGTATTGCGGACCGAGGCCGATCTGGACGACGTCATTCGACCCACCCGGATCGCCGGTCTGTGGATGATTGCCGCCGGTCAGTATGACCTGGAGAGCATTCAGGCCCTCTCGAAGGAAGGGGCCAAAGACTTCTTCGATATGTTGCGGTCGCGGTTCGACTTCATCATTGTCGACGCGGCGCCGGTCCTGAGCATTGCCGATTCTTCGATGTTGGGCCAACTCGTCGACGCGGCCGTATTGTGCGTGATGCGCGACGTCAGCCAGGCCGCCAAAGTGTACGAAGCGAGCGAGCAACTCCATTCCGTGGGGGTCGAGGTCTTGGGCGCCGTGCTCAATGGTGAGAAGGCCACCGCCGGTTACCGCTCCAACGCCGCCCGAAAGTAAGACAACGTTCGATTTCCGGGGCCCTCCCAGCATTTCTCTGGGGGCGCTCTGCTGACGCGATGATCCATGAGAGCGCTTCGCGGGCAAAGGCCCGGCGACGCCGCGGGAAGAGACCCGTCCTCACAACCATTTTCTACCAACGGACCACCACTCATGAAAAACTACCTGACCATCGGCATCGCCGCGGCCCTGATCGTTTCGACAGGCGTGGTGCATGGCTTCTGGACTGGCGGCTTCGATTTCATCCTGGGAAAACCGAGCGCCAGCGAGCAACGGGCTGTCTTCGCCGATCGACTGAAGACTGTGCCCAAGGAGGTTGGCAACTGGGTGGGAGACGATCTGGAGCCTATGGACGGTCGCACGCGTGAGGTCGCCAACGTCGACTACTCTTTGGAGCGCTCTTACAAAAACGTGAGGACCGGCGCGAATTCGTCGGTGTTCATTGTCTCGGGGCACTTCCGCGACATTGCGGTGCACACCCCGGACCAATGCTACGTGGCGGCCGGCTATGAAATGTTGTCCGACCCGATCAAATACGTCATCGAGACGCCCGCCGGTAGCGTGGAAGCCTATACGACCGTGTTCAAGAAGGACGATCACCACACGGAACCGCACTATCTACGGGTCTTCTGGACCTGGAGCTTCGATGGCAATTGGGTGGCCCCCAATTCGCCGCGGATCGAGTTCGTTGGCCAGCCGGCGCTCTACAAGATGTACATCATCAGCCAGTTGCAGCAGCCCCTGCGGTCGACGTCGGAAGATCTGTCGGTTGGTTTCGCCAATCAGTTCGTTCCGGCGCTGAATCGAGCTCTCTTCCCTGGCGCCTCGAATGCCGCGATTGGAAGTGATCCGGAGAATGCGCTGGAGCCAGCGGCTACGGCAACGGACCCTGCCGCGACGACGCCTCCAGTGACGGTTCCGATTATGACTGTGCCGGCGACGGACGCTGCTCCGCCGGCCGCAGTTCCCTCGGCTAATGGGACCGCCCCTCCCGTCGAGTCTCCCCCGGCCGCGGTTCCGCCAGCGGCAGCGCCTGCTTCTCCGCCACCGGGCGGGGCGACCGACGCTAAGCCTGGCGCTTAGGGTTGCAGACCTTTGGCGGTGATCTCGCGTTCGGATCGTCAGATCGTGGCGGAGGTCGCGCGAGGTTTTTCGGTCTGGATCCCAACCGTTCTAGCCAGAAAGCATCGCCTGAAGTTACTTCCGAGGACTGGCCGCGCGCAGCGACTGGCCGCGGCGATGTTGTCCATCCGCAACCTTGGCGTTGCAAAAGTACTACGTGCGGGGAGTCGTTTGCGCTGTTAAATTTGGGTGAAGCGTCTCCCCACCGGCAATCCACACCGTAGAATCGAGTCGGTTTGTTGCGACGACGCTCTAGAGATGCTTTCCCCTGTACGGCGTTGGCGCCATTTGATGGCGCTCGAATCTGCTGGGGGGGCCTTGCGTCCGTTCGCCGGGGGGCCGCGCAACTTTGGATAAAAATGGGCCCTGTCGCCCACGGGAACGGAGTGCGCGCCGAGGGCGTCCTGCTCTTTCCGCGACTCGCGGCGGCGAAGCGAGGCGCTTCCACGGGCGAATGAGCCAAGGGGCTTTTGAGCAAACAGTCGGCGGGCATTTACCAGATCACCCTGATGAAGGTCGAGCGCATGAAGGCTAGCGAGCCACCAGTAAAAGATTGGCTGTTTCGAGATACGGGCAAGTCCGTTCCGCTGGCCCGCGCCTGGTTCGATGAAGCCGAGCCAACGGCTGCCGCCGAGGTGGTCCGCTCGGGCTGGTTGTGCCAGGGGCCGAAGGTCGCGCAGTTCGAAGCCGAGTTTGCCAAGACGATGGAGGTCAAGCACGCGATCGCCGTCTCGAACGGTTCGATTGCGCTGTTGGTGGCGCTGCAAGCGCTCGGCTTGCAACCTGGCGACGAAGTGATCGCCCCGAACATGACGTTCATTTCTTCGGCCACCGCGGCGATGGTATTGGGCGGCAAGCCGCTCTTGTGCGACATCAACCTGACGAATTATTGCATCGACGTCGACCGGCTGGAGTCGCTGGTGACGCCCAAGACTCGCGTGATTGTTCCGGTTCATTACGCCGGCCAGACCGCGGATATGGACGCCATTTGCGATATCGCCAAGCGGCGCGGCCTGCACATTTTGGAAGACGCCGCCGAAGCGCATCTGGCCCGCTATAACGGCGGCAAGTTCGCTGGCACGATCGGCGACATTGGCATTTTCAGTTTTACGCCCACCAAGCCGATCACGACCGGCGAAGGAGGGATGATCGTCACGGATCGGGACGATCTGGCGGACGCCTGCCGTTTGATTCGCAACTTCGGCGACTCCGGCAAGTTCCACTGGGACATTCTCGGCTTCAATTATCGACTGAATGA
>DASXPZ010000726.1:0-3958 GCA_036493275.1 Pirellulales bacterium | reverse complement strand
CGACCTCGTGGCGTTGCGGGGGGCTGAGGCTTTCGAGGGAGGCGTCGGCGGCGACTGGGTGGCGATGTTCGCCCTGCGCTCAATCAACCAGCCTGCGATCTGTTGCGAGACAATCGAAACCAGGACCTGCGAGCCCTGTGCCGCCCGGCCCGCCAGGTCGGCCATGGGGCTGATGATGGCGCGCCAGGTTTGCAGCGTCGCGGCCCGCGCGGCGTCGTCCAACCAACCGGCGATCGAGGCGTCCGGCAGAGCGTCGCAGCCGCTCCAGAGTCCTTCGTAGCGGCGCTGGCGGATGGGGGCGTGGCGGCTGATCGCCACGGCATAGGCGGGGCCGAAGTTTTCGGCCACAAACCGCATCAGGAGTTTTTCCTCTGCCACTTCGTCCGAGGCTTCATCGGCCTCGCAGGACGGGAGTCCCTGGCTAAGCCGATTCAGAATGGCGGCCTCGTCTTCGAATTGGCACTCGCGAGTAGCGCACGCCACTTTCGCCGCAGCGGACTTTGCATTTCTCAAGTAGCGATCGATGGCGCCGCAACCGTCGAAACAGTCGATGCCGCTGAAGCAATCGACCGACTCAACGCAGTCGAACGCGTCATGCTGGCCTGTGCGCCAGGCGCCACTCAGGGCGTACAAGAACTGCGAATCACTGGCGGCCTGTTCGGCGGCGGCCCGCTCGCTGGTGATCCAGTCTGCGCACACCGTTTGTGGCTGGGCATCGTCGCCATTGGTGGACTGCGCGAGGGTCCCACTCCAACGTTCTGCGAGATAGGCCGAGCAGTCACCGATCCGACGGGCCACCGAGTCGACCATCCCGGCCGGCGAAAAATCATCCCAAACGCTCGTGATCCAATCTGCGGCGCTGATCGCTTCAACCGTCAGTGGGCAGGTGTTTGGACTGTCGATATTGACCGACGATTCGCACGCCGCGACGCCGCGCGGAACGCTCAACGAGCAACTCGGACTGTAGCCCAAATCGAGCTGGTCGAGATCCCCCGGCTGAAGCCCGCAGGCGTAGGTCAGCGGGCGGCTTTCCCCGTCAGCAAAGCCAACGGCCAAAAGCGAAAAAGTGAACGTACACAAAAACAGCGCCAGTGGAGTCCTGGAGCGTTTCATGCGGAGACCTCCGTGTTTAATTTTAGGACCTGGAAAAACCCATCGCCGCGGCAACGAGGTCGGTTCCCAGGGTTAGTTTGCAAGTTGATCGCCAGAGCCTCTGGAGCGCCACCGCGCCGTTCAGAATGCCAAGGTCGCTAAACGTATCGGAGAACGCAGCCTGGGGGCATTAGGTAATTGGCATGCGAACCGGTTATACGCTGGGACTTTGCGCTTCCTGCCGATTACGCCCAAACGCCCGGAAGTAGCGGTCTTTGAAGCCTGAACGCAATTGCGTATCGTGCGCCCGAAACAACGCGGCTGGCCCGCTACAAGATATGGCCGCCACGTCGGTCTGAAATTTGAAAACTCCTGCGTTACGCAAACGTTACGGTGGACATTTTCATGAATCGATTCTTGGTCGGATGCATTGCGTCAGGCTGTATTGGCGCGCTCGTGGCTTGGGGACTGCAACATGGAGAAACCGTTACCCGGGCAGGCGCCCAAGAGGCAGGCCCAGGAAACGCTTTTATGGGCCGATCTGGCGGCGGTTCGGCAATGAATTCGGCTTTCGGCCCGGCGGGCCGTGACGAGCTGACGCCGGATGAGCAGGTCAATATCGCCGTCTACGAAAACGTCAACCGCGGCGTGGTGAATATCAACACCAAGGGAGACCGCGAGGCGTTCTTCATCCTCGACATTCCGACCGAAGGAATGGGCTCCGGATCGGTCCTCGATAAATCGGGGCATATCCTAACCAACTACCACGTCATCGAAGGCGCCAAGGAGATCGAGGTCGCGCTTTTTAACGGCAAGTCATTTCCCGGAAAGGTCCTCGCCCACGACGCCGTCACTGACCTGGCCGTGCTCCGCATTGAGGCCCCGCCGGAAATGCTGTTTCCGATCCGCATCGGCGATTCCACGCAGCTAAAAGTTGGCCAGCGAGCCTTTGCCATCGGCAATCCGTTTGGACTGGAGCGCACGCTGACCACCGGCGTGATATCGAGCCTGAATCGCTCTTTGCCGAGCCGAACACGCACGCGGCTCCGCTCACTGATTCAGATCGACGCGGCCATCAATCCGGGGAATTCCGGAGGCCCGCTCCTCGATAGCCACAGCCGTTTGATCGGCATGAACGTGGCGATCGCCAGCCGAACCGGACAAAGCACGGGAGTCGGTTTTGCCATCCCGGCGAGCACCATCACTCGACTCGTCCCGCAGTTGATTGAAAAGGGCCGCGTCATCCGGCCGGACGCTGGTATTGTCCGCGTTTATGAGACCGAGCGGGGGTTGCTGGTGGCGGGCCTTGCGCCCAAAGGACCGGCCGAACAGGCGGGGCTACGCGGCCCACAAATTCGCGTGGAGAAGCGTCGACAGGGACCGTTCGTTTATGAATCGCAGCAGGTCGACCGCACGGCGGCCGATCTGATCATTGGCGTCGACGCCGAACGGATAACGACGGCCGACCAGTTTTTGGCCGCCATCGAAAGCAAAGCGCCGGGGGACGAAGTGACCCTGATCATCGTGCGCTCCAGTCAGGAAATGAGCCTCCGCATACGGCTCGTCGAATCGGCGCCGTAGATGGACAATCACGGGCCGAAAAAGCCGCGCGGTTTCAACGTGTAATCAAGCAGGTTCACCTCAGACGAACTAGGCCAGCCGCACGCGCGATCGTAGATCCGGGCTCGCTTCCTCGAGCAGCACGCCGTCGCAATCGGAGCCGCAATCGACGCACTTCCACTTGTGGACCGCGTCTCCCGCCAGCGGTATCCGCAACGGCAAAACGGCGCAACAACCGGCGCAATGGATAGGCGACACTAGCAGATCGCGAAGGTCGTCAGGCTCCCAAAAACGCGGCATAAATCGTGCAATGCCCAACTCCGCGAAGCGCGTCGCGTCGTCGCGTTCGCTGCTGCCGACAATCACCAGGGCTGGCAAGATATCTTGCAATTCTTCGGCCAAAACGCCGTGATCGAGCTTCGGCTCCAGGCAGTCGAGAATTGCGACCGCCAGAGCGACGTTTTCCCGCGCCACACGACGCGCCTCTTCGGCGGTCGTGGCCAGGTGGCACTTGTATCCAACTGCTTTCAAGATGTCGCGAGCTGTCGGACCGACGCCGCCCGCCTCGGAAACAATCAAGATTTCGCCCGGAAACTGCGGACGTCCGGCTGACGCGGCCCGGCGAACTTCGCCGGCGACTTCGGCCAGCGAAAACGGCTTTTCGATGAACGAGAACACGCGCGACGCCTTGGCTCTGGCGCGCAATTCGGGCGAAGGATAGCCGGTAATCAGAATCGTCTGCAGCGCGGGATAGATGGCCCGCATGGTGTTGGCGACGTGGAGTCCGTCGATCTGTCCGCGCAACATCCAGTCGGCGATCAGGACGTCGGGTTTCCACGATTCGCCGCAGACCATGGCGTCTTGCGGATTGGTGGCAGTTTTGACTTCGTGCCCTTCGCGGGCCAAACAGTCTTTGAGAAAGACGCCGTATTGCGGTTCGTCGTCGACAACCAGAACTCGAGTCATAGTCTTCCTCACCGGGCCCTGCGGGGGATCGCACGCCACCCGTTGGGGTCGCAGCAGTGCAATGTGTGCTGACGGTATCGATGGAGTGGAACGCTCATTTTAATCGCGGGATCGCGAAGATTGAAAGAGAAATGCGAGGATCGTGCTGAGGATTTCGCTTGGTTTTGAAGTGATTACGCGTTTGTAATCGCTGGCCTAGTTTCGGGTCGAAATGGGGGTCGAGGGGGAGCCTGCCTGTTGGGGAAATCGCTGCCGGATAGGCGAGAGTAAATGGGGCGGGGAAAAGTGTTTCTGACCGTGCTTGACAGCATCCGACGTAGCTGTAGAATGCGTGATCCCG
>DASXPZ010000725.1:0-7711 GCA_036493275.1 Pirellulales bacterium | reverse complement strand
CGTTGAGCGCCAGCCGCGGATACAAGTCGGCTTCGGCGATGCCGATCTGTGCGCTCTGAGCGGCGACTTCGCGCTCCGCGCGGCGCACGTCAGGGCGGCGTCGCAGCAGATCGGCCGGAATGCCCAGCGCCACTTCAGCCGGCGCGCGCGGGATCGGGCCTTTCGGCAATCCTTCGGCCAAATCGACGACCGGCATTCCCATCAGCACGCAAAGTTGGTTAGCGGCCTGGCGCCGTCCGGTGATCAAGGGGGGAATCAGCGCCTCGGTTTGGGCAAGATTCGTGCGCGCCTGCCGCAAGTCAAGTTCGCTGGCGGCGCCGTTCTGAAAGCGCTGTTGGGCGAGCTCGGTCGAGCCTCGTTGAATTTCCAGATTCTGTCGCGCAAACGCCAACCGCTGCTCGAAGGTGCGCATTTGCACGTAGCTGCTGGCGACTTCCGAGAGGAGCAAAACCAGCGTTTCGCCGTAACCTTCGATCGACGCGTCGACGTCGGCGTTGGCCGATTCGATCGTGCGTCGATAGCGGCCCCACAGGTCGAGTTCCCACGACGCGTTAAAACCGGTTCCCCAGACGCTGAACGATCTCGGGAACGGGATATTCAGGTTTTTGGTGAGCTGGCCATGCGCGTACGCCGCGCCGGCGGTCTGCGACTGCGGGAATAAATTGCCGACCGCGATGCCGCGCTGGGCGCGGGCTTCGAGGATGCGCGTGCCGGCCACTCGCAAGTCGAGATTCTGGCGGCGAGCTTCTTCGACCAGTCCGTTGAGCGTGGCGTCGTTGAAGACGGTCCACCACGAGCAGTCGGCGGCCGGATCGCAGATCACGCGCGGATCGGCGGAATCGATCCAACTTGGCGCGGCCGGCGCTGGAGGCGTCGCGTAGTTCGGCCCAACCTTCAATCCGTTGCGCCACCATTGCCGCAAGCTCGTGCAACCGCACGTTATCAGGGCGACGGAGAATATGAGCGAGACGACAACTACGGGGCGCGCGCGCTGTCGGCGCGCTCCGATGTGGGCTTTCTTCACGCCGCCATCGGTTGGCTCGAACATGGCTAAGACCTGAGAGGGGAACCACTGAAACGACAACCGCAGCGCGTTTCGCCAAGACGGCTGCAACCGCGAAGCTGGGGAGGAGGGACAGGGAACGATGAAATGCGGGCAGGACGGGATCGGTGGGATCGCTTGCGCGACGGCAGAATTGTGCCTATCCGAATTACTCGGCAAATCGTCAAAGGCCGCATGAGCGGAACTACCCTACCGCCCAAGGCCACCAAAATGGCCGCAGTTTAACGATTCTGACGACGGCGCCAGCAGAGCGGTTCGATCGCGAACAGATGAGCGCGGCGGAAGAGATGGAGGACTTTGCCGCCTGCGTTGAGTTTGCGTCGATGTTGCCCGATGATGCGCTGTTTTCATTCCATGCGATGCCGGAAGAGCCACGCCGCGCTCGAGAGCGTGACCAGGGCGATCAAACCCATCGGCCAGACGTTGGCGAAAATCACTTCCGCCGGCGCGTTTTTCAAAAACAATCCTTTTACTATCACGATGTAATAGCGCACCGGATTGGCCAACGTCATGGTTTGCAGCCAGTCGGGCATGTTTTCGATCGGGCTGGCAAAGCCGGAGAGCGACATTGCCGGAACCATGAACACGAACGCGCCGAGAATCGCCTGTTGTTGTGTTTTGGCCAGCGACGAGATAAACAACCCGACGCCGATGATCGAGAACAAGTAAACGGCCATGCTCACGTACAATAGCCACACCGATCCGAGAAACGGCACGCGGAACAAGAAGACGCCAATCAGGACCATGTTCGTAGCCTGGACCAGTCCGATCAGAAAGGCCGGCGCCGTTTTGCCGACGATGATCTCCAGCGGACCGAGCGGCGAGACGAGCAATTGCTCGAAGGTTCCCAATTCGCGCTCGCGCGCCACCGAGAGGGCCGTGACCAGCAGCCCCATCGACGTGGTGAGAATCGCCACCAGGCTGGGGACGGTGTTCCAGGTGGTCAATTGGTTGGGATTGAACCAGATCCGGCCGACGACGATGGTTTCTGATGAAGGGGCCCGTTCATTCTGGAGCAGACTGGCGTTGAAGCGTCCGACGATCTCGGTGGCGTAGCCGGCCACGATTTGCGCCGCGTTCGAGCGGCGGCCGTCGAGCAGCATTTGCACATCGGCGGTCTCGCGCGCGGCCAGTCGTCGCGAGAAATCGCTCTGAATCGACAAGACCATTAAGGCTCGGCGCGAGTCGATCGCCTGGGGAATCTGGCTTTCGTCGTCGAGGAATTCGATCTTCGAGAAATTCGGCGAGCCCTCGAAGAGCGCAATCAGGTCGCGGCTGCTGGTCCCCCAGTCGCGATTCTGCACCGCGATGTTTACGTTTTTCACTTCTTGCGTTGCCGCGAACGAGAAGATCAGCATCTGGAAAATGGGCGGCCCGATGATGATCGCGCGACTTTTCGGATCGCGCCACAGGGCGAGAAACTCTTTGACCATCAAAGTAAAAATGCGATGCCACACGTCCGTTACTCCAGTCTCATCCTCGTCGACCGCACCAGCAGAGTGAGGAACACGCTCGCAATGATCGCCAGCGCCAAAGTGGCGGGTCCCAGCACCGACCAGACGTCTCCGGCCAGAAACAGTGTTTGCAAACTCGACACGAAATAGCGCGCCGGCAGAAAGTACGTCAGCGTCCGAATCGGTAGCGGCATCGCGTCGATCTCGAAGATAAAGCCCGACAACTCGAAGGCGGGCAAAAACGCAGTCAACAGCGCCACCTGGCTGGCCGCGAACTGGTTCCTGGTCAGGGTCGATATCAGCAGACCCAAAGACAACATCGCAATCAGGAACGTCGACGACACGATCAACAGCGCCGGGATCGAACCGCGAAACGGGACGTGAAAGACTTGCACGGCCGTGACGACCGAGATCGCCATCGCGGTCATGCCCAGCACGTAGTAGGGGATCAATTTGCCGAGCAGGAATTCGGCGCGCCCCATGGGGGTGGCCATCAGCGCTTCGATGGTGCCGCGCTCCCATTCGCGCGCCACGACCAGCGCCGTGAGCAGCGTGCCGATCAGCGTCATGATGATCGCCACCGAGCCGGGAATCAGAAAGTTCTGGCTCCGCACGTCGGGATTGAACCAATAGCGCGGCTCGATCACCACGGCGCTGATCGTCCGGCGCGGCGCGATCGTGCCGCGCCGCTCGATCGATATCTGGTCGAGCCAGTTGGCCCAGACGCCTTGCACGTAATTGAAGACCAGCCCGGCCGTGTTCGGGTCGCTGCCGTCGACGATGACCTGAATGGGGGCTGCCTCGCCCCGCTCGGTCCGGTCGGAAAAATCAGCGGCCAGCACCACTACGCCTTTGACGGTTCCTGCGATCAACCGGTCCTCGACATTCGCCCGATGGTGCGTTAAGACGACGTCGAAGTAGGGCGAGTTTCGAAACGACGTCAATAGCGTGGCGCTCTCGGGCGTCGAGCGCTCGATGACCAGCGCCAGCGGTATCCGCCGCAGATCGAGCGTCACGCCGTATCCATAGATGAACAACAACAACAGCGGCATCACGCCGGCGATCAGGTAACTGCTGGCGTCGCGGCGGATTTGCAACCTCTCTTTGCGCACCAGTCCGGCCACGCGGCGAAACCAGGCTCGGGTTGGACTCTCTTGGGCGCTCATGAAGCGATCCGCCGGCGGTCGTACGCTTCGACCAGTTCAATAAAGGCGTCTTCCAACGTCGGCTCAGGGCGATCCGTCGTTTGCACCGATCCCTTCAGCGCGTCGGGCGATCCTTCGGCGATCATGTGCCCTTGATAGACCAGGCCGATCCGATCGCAATATTCGGCCTCGTCGAGAAAGTGCGTCGTCACCATCACGGTGACGCCATGTTCGACCACGGCGTTGATATGCGACCAGAACTCGCGCCGCGTGATTGGATCGACCCCCGAGGTCGGCTCGTCAAGAAATAGCACGGCTGGATCGTGCATCAAGGCGCAAGCCAAGGCCAGGCGCTGCTTGAACCCGAGCGGAATGCCGCCGGCGTTCTGATCGAGAAAGGCGTGCAACTTGAAGGTTTCGATCATTCGCCGCATGGCGTCTTCTTGGGCCGCGCCGGCCAGGCCGTAGACGCCCGAAAAGAAGCGCAGGTTTTGACGCACGCTAAGATCGCCATAAAGCGAAAACTTTTGCGCCATGTAGCCGAGTTGGCGGCGGGCCGCTCCACCAGCCTTGTAGAGGTTGTAGCCGGCTACCTTCGCCGTGCCTGAAGTGGGGCGCAGCAGCCCGCACATCATTTTGAACGTGGTCGACTTGCCGGCGCCGTTGGGTCCCAGCAGTCCAAAGATTTCGCCCCGGCCGATGCGAAACGAGATCTGATCGGCCGCGGTAAAACTGCCGAAGCGTTTGGTCAGGTTGCTGGCCTCGATAACCGTTTCTTGCGAGGCGAGGCGCTGCTGGCAGAATTTGGCAAGCGCCGATTCTCCTTTCGGCGCGCCTCCCAATAGATCGACAAAGGCGTCCTCGAAGCGGGGCGCCGCCTGAGTCAGCGTCGCCCCGGCTACACCTAACTCGGCCAGGTTGGGCCTGGTTTCCTGGTTGGCCATCACTAGCCGGACGCTGCTTCCTTGCACCACGCCGTCGACCACATCCTTTTGTCTCAAGGCCAAGGTCAAGGCCTTGCGCCGCTGCGAGCCGAGATTCTCAATCAGATACGTGCGTCCTTCGACGCGGGCGGTTAACTCTTTGGGAGGACCCTGATAGAGGGCGCGTCCCTCGCTGAGCAAGACGACCGTTGCGCAGCGCTCCGCCTCGTCCAAGTAGGCGGTGCTCCAGACGACGCCGATTCCTTGATCGACCAGTTCGTAAACCATTTGCCACAGTTCTCGCCGCGAAATCGGATCGACCCCCACGCTCGGCTCGTCCAACAGCAACAGCCGCGGCGTGCGAATCAGCGCGCAGGCCAGCCCCAGCTTCTGCTTCATTCCGCCCGAAAGTTGCCCGGCAAGCCGATCCGTGAATGGGCCGAGCGCCGTGAAGGCCAGCAGCCGCTGGTAGGCGTTGCGCCGCTCGAGCCCTACGACGCCGCGCAGATCGGCGTACAGATCGAGGTTCTCTTGCACCGTCAGGTCTTCGTACAGACCGAAGCGCTGCGGCATGTAGCTCAGCGATTCGCGGACCGGCGCCAGATCGCCCGTCGTGTCGTGGCCGCAGATCGTGATCCGCCCCTCGCTGGGGGTCAAGAGCGCGGCCAGCAGCCGCATCAGCGTGGTTTTGCCGGCGCCGTCTGGGCCGACGAGCCCTGTCACCTGGCCGGGCTCGATTTGCAAACTCAGATGGTCGATCGCCGGCGGCGCTTGTGGGTCGAAGCGTTTGACGATCCCTTCGACCACAGCCAGCGCTTCGTCGGACATGGCTACTTCCCTTCGTCGAGATCGAGTTCGACCGTCACGGGCATTCCCTGCCGCAGCCCGTTGTCGGGATTGTCGACCAGGACCCGCAATCGGTAAACGAGATTAGTCCTCAGCTCGCGTGTCTCGACCGTTTTGGGCGTGAATTCGGCCGTGGGCGAAATGAATCCGATTTTGCCGTGATAGATTTTGTCGGGGGCGGAGTCGGTGCGGACTTCGGCGGTCATGCCGGGATGAATGCGGCCTAGGTCGCGCTCGTTGACGTAAGTGCGCACCCAGACCGGCGAAGAGAGGGTGAGCGTGAAGACGGTTTCGCCCGCCGAGACAATGGCGCCCTTTTCGCGCGCTCGCGTGAGAATCACGCCGTCGTTGGGGGCGATCAACTCAGCGTCGGCCAGGCGGCGCTCGATTTGAATGATCGCGGCGTCTTCGACCGCCAGTTGGGCGCGGGCCTGCTCGATATCTTCGACCCGCGGGCCAATTACCGCCATCCGCTCGTTCTCTTCCGCCACTTTGAGTCGAGCGTCGGACTCGGCCAACGCCGACTTGGCCTGGTCGAACGATTCGCGGCTGACGGCGCCGGGCGAGACCAACCGCTCCGCGCGATCGTAATCCTGTTGGGCGCGGGCTAGCGTTGCCCGCTGTTCGGCGACTTGCGCTTTTGCCGAGGCAATCTCCTCCGGGCGCGAGCCGTGCTCCAAGCGAGCCAGCGTGGCGGCTGAGCTAGCGCGCCGCGCGCGGGCCACGCGCAGATCGTCTTTGAAGTAGCTCGAATCGAGCGTCGCCACGACCTCGCCAGCCTTCACGACGTCTCCTTCATCGACCGCCAGCGATTCGATCCGGCCATCGACCTTGAACGCGAGATTGACCTGACGCACGTCGATGTTCCCTTCCAGCGACAGGCGCCCCGGCGTCTCGGCCGGATGCTCCGCGCGATACCACGCGTAGCCAAGTCCGGCAATGACGAGCGTCGCTGCGACGGCCAGCAGCGCAACGAAAGGGCGCCGCTTGCGCGGCAGGGCCTCGGGCTGACCCGATTGCGAAAGCACGGCGGCTTGCTTGCCCCCCGCCGCTTGTGGCTTTGACGCCGCCGAAGTGGTCTCCGCGGCGCCCGTCGACCCGCCCGCAGGCTTCTTCTGGTTGCCAGGAGAATCTTGCTTCGCGGTCGACATAAATTGGCGCCAGGCAAAATGTGGGTTGCGGAGTGCGTTGAGCGCGCTGCAATGAAACGCGCTACCAGCCGTTATACCGCGTTATACTGCGGCGCGCGACGAGGCCGAACGTCAATCGGTCCAGACTCGCGGCGGCCAAGATCGGTTGAACCCCACGGTTCCTTCGCTATCAGTGGTGAATGCAAGAGCGCACACCGCTGCGGGTAACTTGTACGCAAAATGGCCCCGTGGTACGGTACATATCAATAATACTTGATGTTTCGGGAAACGACACTTATTGCACTCGGTTCACGGCGTTTCCGTCTACTCGTTTTCGAGGACAAACCGTGACGACCGCACTTCGCGCTGCGATGTTCGTGCTAGCCGTGTTGGCCGCCTTGGCCAGCGCACAGGCCGATGAACGTCCCCAGCTTGAAGTGCTTCCCAAGTCGGTGCTTCTCGAGGGCCCGGAGTCGTCGGAGCAATTGCTCGTTTTTCTGCCGGCTGAAGAGACGGGCCGCGTTGACGCCACGCGCGACGCCCAGTACGTGGTAAGCCCGGCCGGCGTGATCGATGTGACTTCCAGCGGAGGCGTGACGCCGCTGACAGATGGCCGCGCTGAGCTGCGCGTGAGCGCTGGCGGCCGTGAGACGACAATAGCCGTCGAAGTCCGCGGAGTTGTCTCTCCCGCCCCGGTCTCGTTCCGCGGCGAGCTGACGCCGATTTTCTCCAAGGCAGGCTGTAATTCCGGCGGCTGCCACGGCAAAGCCGAAGGTCAGAACGGATTCAAGCTGAGCGTTTTTGGTCATGATCCGGCCGCTGATTTCGAGGCGATTGTCCTGCAAGCGCGTGGCCGCCGCGTCTTTCCTGCGGCGCCGGATCACAGTCTGCTGCTGGCTAAGGCGACCGCGCAGATTCCGCATGGCGGCGGCCAAAAAATCGAGCGCGATTCGCGCTGGTATCGACAACTGCGGCGCTGGATCGCCGAAGGCGTGGCGTTCGACCAGGCGGCTTCGCAACCGGCGGTCGGTATCTCGGTCGAACCGGCCGAGCTGACCCTGGCGGCGCTCGGCGCCCAGCAGTTGCGCGTGGTGGCAGTCGACGGCCAGGGACGCAACCGCTCGGTCACGGCCGAGGCGGTCTTTCAATC
>DASXPZ010000724.1:0-2185 GCA_036493275.1 Pirellulales bacterium | reverse complement strand
GAAATAGGGCGCGACCGGCCAGGGTCGCGCCCTAGTGGGGTCCGGTTCGCATCTTCACCAAATGCTGGCCCGACCATGGCTCTTTGTGGGGTGGCTGACGGAGCGGTCCCGAGCCCGTTATAGCCGACGGTCCGGACCGTGGATGCGCTACCCAGGGGAAAGTGTCGATGACCCTCGCGACTTATTTGACCAATGAAGCCAGGGCCCGGCATTACGCGATGGCTGCCTATTACACCCGGTTGGCGGAAGCCAAAGACAACCTCGAGAGGATGACCGACCCGACAGGTCGGAGCGAAGGCTAGTCTAGCATGTCTGACATGCCGCTAGTACCCGGAATCACAGTTGACTGATACGTCGCCCTTTGACGCGACGTTGGCGGACCTTGGTTTTGGTCCATACGAAGGGTGTGGCGCTCTCGTTGTAGGCCTTGATGAAGGCATCGATGTGGTTTCGCAGTTGTTTGACGGCGGTGAAGGAAGCGCCGGTGAGGCTCTTTCCTTGAAGGATCGAGAACCAAATCTCGACTTGGTTGAGCCAGGAGGCTCGGGTTGGCGTGAAGTGAAACGTCACGTTGGGATGGCGCTTGAGCCAAGGCTCGTTCTTCTTGTGGGTATTCAGGTTGTCGAGGACGACATGGATGTCCTTTCCCGGATAGGCGGCGACGATGTCGTTCATAAAGCCGAGGAACTCGCCGCGTCGGCGGCGTTGTGTGTGGGCGGCATGGATTTTGCCGGTGGCGACGTCGAGCGCGGCGAACAGCGTCGAGGTGCCATGCCGGGTGTAGTCGTGGCTCTGGCCGGTCAAGGCGCGTCCGTTCGGCAGCTTCAAATAGCCTTGCGCCCGCTCCAGCGCTTGGATCGACGGCTTCTCATCGACACACAGGACGATGGCTTTCTTGGGTGGCGCGATATAGAGCCCCACGACATCGGCGGCTTTGGCGGCAAACCGCGGGTCGTCGCTCTCGCACCACGATTTGCGCGCCACAAGGTCGATCTTGTGGCAGCGCAAAAACCGCCAGACGTATTGCACGTCGACATCGCCAAGCGCCGCGGCCAGCAGCGGCCCCGTCCACCGCGCATAGCCCTTGGGCGCTGGCCGGTCCAAGAGAGCCAGAATGCGCTTGCCTGTCTTGGCCCCATAGATCGGTTTCTTGCCCGGCCTCGGCTTGTCCTTCAGGCCTTCAAGGCCTTGATCGGCAAAGCGGTTCCGCCACAGGCTCGCGACGTTCGGCCGAACCCCGACCGCCGCCGCAATCGAACGGCTGCTGTGACCTGCCGCCGCCAGCACAACGATGCGCGCCCGCTTCGCGTCGCGCTGCGGGGTCGACGGCGTCCGGCACAAAATCTCAAGCGCCATCCGCTCTTTCGGCTTCAGCCGAACTTTCCTGGCTTTCTGTATCATCCATAGCTTGAATCATGAATCAGGATCCAAGGAAAGCGGGTACTAGAACGCCCGGAGCCGTCTCACCTGCCGGACATGCCGGGCGGTCCTGGTTTCGCGGTCGGCGAGGCCGCGCTCATGCCAGCCCAGCACCAGGCCGGCGGTCCGGGCCAGGACCGGGTCGTCCTCCGGGTTTCGCTCGATGATCTCCGACACCAGGCCCTGAGCCGTCCGCAGATCGTTGATGCGGCCGAGGTCGGCCTGCAGCTTCTTCATGCGCTTGCGATATGATGCGACCCGGCAGGGATCGAGCACCTCTTCGAGCAGCTCGACGGTGTAGCGCAGCTTCTTGAGGGCAATGCGCAGCTTGTGGCGCTGCTTCGGCGCCTGGTCCGAAAAGCGCCGGCCGCGCTTGCGCACCTGCCGCCGCCGCCGGTCGACGAGATCGGGCGCGACCTCGGCGATGGTGACGTCGAGAATCGGCGAGGCGTGGTCGCGCCAGCCGTGCCGCTCGAACCAGCCGCCGAGCTCGGCGATCGAGGCGATATAGCGAGGCGAGAGGATTGCCTCCTCGACGCCTTCATACGCTTCCTGCCGCCGCCGCGCCGTGGCCGTGGCGAGATCCGACAAATCGTGGTCGCGCGGCCGCGCGCCAGCAACCGGACCGAGCAGGTCGCTGGCAAACACGTCCCAGTTCCGCGCCTTTCCGAGAGCCCGGGCGAGCCACTTCAGCTCGTCGGACGTCCAGCGATACTGGTGCTCCGGCACCGCGCCCCGGAAGGCCGCCAGCGCCGAGCGGAGCCGC
>DASXPZ010000723.1:0-5969 GCA_036493275.1 Pirellulales bacterium | reverse complement strand
AACCGTATCGGATTGATCGAGGACAGAGGCGTAGGGTAAACAAAAGGGGGAGAGCTTCTGACCTGCTTCCGCGTTTTTATTCCGACGAAGTCAAAAATAGTTCTGACGTTCTGACCCCTTTTTTGTGCGAGTCTTCGTTGTGTCGTCGGGTAAAAATGGGTCATCTCACAAGAGGGGTCAAAACTATTTACGGCCCCCATAAATCGCTCTGACCAGTTCCGACCCTTTCTGCTCTGTCTGTCGCCCCGAGCGGGGCTTACAACCAACGATTTGCCCAATCGTACCCAGGGCTGCGCCGGCGTGATCGCCGGCTTGCCGCTGGGCTATTGACTTTCGTCCCTGCGGTACTTGTAGTCGTTAGTAAGCTCCCTCTCGGCTCCGCGGGAGAGTGAGTCGGCGCGCGCGGCTCAGCAGGAGCTTCGCGCTCACGGACCGCCTCTCTTCAATTTCCAGGTCTCAGGTCTCAAACCTCACGCCTCTTCCTTCGGCATTGGCTGCGCCGCGGCTTGCGCGCCCATCCAGCGGTTGGCTGCCAGCAGCAGCACCAGCAGCACGGCCCACTGGGCCAGCACTGTGCCGGTGTTCAGCACGGCGAACGGTTGCAGCCACTCGATGAAACGCGCCGCCAGCGTCGATTCGCTGCCGTCCTGGGCGAGCTTCGCGGGAAATGTCTGCCAGAAAAACCACGCCAAGAGGATCGCGCCTTGCAGCGGGATCAGTGCGCCAAAAACAATGTTCCACCACGGTCCGATCGTCATTTGATTGACCGGCAGATTGACGTACCGCATGCGAAACTGGTTGATGCCGAATTTCAGCACGACGAAGGCGAACATCATGCCGCTGACGATCAGGGCGGTCCCCCAGACCCAATCCTGATTGTCGAGGAGCTTGATGTTCATCGCCGAGGGCACGCCGCCGAGCAGACTGACGACGCCGACGATCACCAGCCCTCGGTTGCGCGTAAAGCCCATGTCTTGCAATCCTCGCACGGCCAGCTCGACCATCGAGATCAACGACGTAAACGCGGCCATGAACAGCGCCGCAAAAAACAGAATCATGAATAAGCCACCGGCTGGCATGCGCACGAACAATTGCGGATACCAGACGAACGCCAAGCCGGCGTTGCTGGCGCCGACGATCTGCTTTTCCGCCTCCGGCATCAATGCAAATACCGTGCACAGCAGCGCAACGCCGCTCAACAGCGACGCGACGTTGTTGCCGATGCCCAACAAAAAACAGTTCAGGCTACTGTCGTCGCTCTTCCGCATGTAGATCGCGTACGCCAGAATGAGCCCCCAACCGCTGCCGGTGTCCCAGGCGTTTTGCGTTAGCGCTTCAAGCCAGATCTTGTAGTTGCTCAGCGCTTCGAACCAGGAAACCTGCTCGCCGAGCTTGCCCGAATTCGGCGTGAACATGAACTGCAATCCGCGCAGCGAACCAGGCAGCATCATCGCGCGGACCGTTAGGATGACCACCAGCACCATCAGGCTGGGCAGCAGAATGCTGGTCACGCGCTCGATGGCGCTCACGCCGCGGTAAATCACCAGCAGCACGCCCAGCATGCAGATCACGTGCAGCGCGATCGGCCAAGGGCTGGCGATGAAATCGTCGTAGAACTCTTGATAATCGACGTTTGGGCGGGTCAACTCGCCGCTGATCGAGGCAACCACATAGCGCAACACCCAACCGGTGACGACCGAGTAGTAAAACATAATGAACGAGGCGACGAGGATGATCCAAGCGCCCATCCAGGCGAACTTCGGTCCCACCAGCCGGACCAGCGAACCGATCGGGCCGGCCTTCATGGCGCGGCCCAACGCGAACTCGGTAATAATCAGCGGGATCGACCAGATAAACAGAAAGATCACCCAGGGGAGCAAAAACGCACCGCCGCCATTGGTGGCCACGACGCGCGGAAACCGCCAGATGCTTCCCGTCCCCACGGCCATGCTGAGCATGGCGAACATCAGGGCCCAGCGCGACGAGAAAGCGGTTTGTTGGCTCATGAAGTCTCGCGATGTTCAGAATGCGGGAAGGAGCGGCTGGCCGGCCTGACGAAGACGGGTTCAATTGTAACGACTGTGCCGACCGCGACCGTGGTCGCTCAGATCGCCGCCGTTGCAATCCGGCAGGTGTTGAGTCAATCACAGCGAAAACCTGCCTTCTTCGGCCAACCGTAAGCCAAGCTTTGCAGGTCGCCCTCCGGCCTCTATAGAATAGAAGACATGACCGCCAACGTCACCTACAGCCACCGGCTGATTCTGCCCGCCGACGCCAATCATCACGGCACGCTCTACGCCGGGTCGCTGCTGCGAATCGCGCTCGAGGCCGCTTACGCCACCGCGCACAATGCCGTGGGGCAAGGCGCGAATCTATTGCTGCGGCGCGTGTTGAGCCTGGAGTGTCTTAAGCCGGTGCCGGTTGGGCGATTGATCGAGATCCAGGGGACGGCGCTCCACCTGACGCGCGCGTACCTCGTGGTCGGCCTGATTGGCATGCCGCTCGACGACGATTCCGGTCCGTGGATGGACTCGCTGATGGGCTTCGTGCAAGTCGACGACGCCGGCCAGCCCGACGCCTTCCCCACGGAGCTGCCCTCGCCCGAGGCCAACGATCAGTGGCGAGAGCTGCGTGAGCGGATGGAAAAGCTGTTGCGCATCCGCTGAAGCGCTGCTACGCGTGCGACTCTTGATAGACGTAGTTCACGCAGCCCCCTGCGTGACAAATCGCCGCTGGAAGATTCTCTTTCAAGTCCAGCCGCTCATAGAGAGCGAAGGTCCAAATTGAGTCATTGTTTGCCCGCGACGCTTACGATTTGCCGGCCATTGCCGCCGCCAGAATCTTCGACGTGCTTTCGCGCATGATCCGCGGGTCGACTGTCTTGCCCTCCAGCAGCGTCTTGCGAACGTCTTTGCCGGAGATGAAGACCGGCTTTTCGTCGGGATGTTTTTCCATCAGGTCGACCTGGCTTGCCGAGTCGTAGTAGGCGGCAAAGCCCACCTTCAGTGGCTTGATCCGCAGATCGCCGCCGAGACGATCGAAGATCTCCTGGGCGTCGAAGTCGCCCCAGATGGCCGAGCCGTCGGCGTACGGCGCGTCGGCGTGCTTGCGGCCGATTACGATGTCGGTGAAGCCGTAGTTCTGCCGATAGATGCCGTGCATCACCGCTTCCTTCGGGCCGCCGTAGAACATCTTGATGTCGAGCCCCAGCAAGATCACGCGGTCGGGCACGCTCTCCTTGCGGGGCTTCCACAGCGTGGCGTCGCTATCCCCTTCGCCCAGCGAGCGCTGGTCGATCAACGCTTCGTACGTTTCCATCCGCACGTCGGCCTGGACGTCGTCTCCCTTGGTTTCGCCGATCAAAGGATTGAGACAGGCGCCGGCGTTGTGCCCGGCCCGGAGCAGCGTCTCCAAACCGTAGACCAGGGCGTACTCATGCGCGCGATGGAGCGGGTTGCGCGTCTGAAAGGCCACCACCCGGTCCCAACCTTTGCTGGCCAGCAGGTTGCGGACTTCGCGCGGCGAGAGGACGTACTTGCCGAACTTGGGGTTCTTGGGCTGTGGCAAGACGTTGATCAGGCCGCCGAGCAGGAACGACTTGTCGGCGTCCCCCTTCAGCACCATGTCGGCGCCCGGATGATCGGTTCGCTCGGTCAAATAGACGCTCTTAAGATACTTGGGTTTGTCCCACTCGTAGACGTCGTTGATGTCGAGCGTGGCGACGACCTGGCCGGCGCTGTTGGTGAGCGCTACTTTTTGACCGCTGGAGAGCTTGGCCGCCAAGGCCGCGGTGACCGGCAGGGCCAGCGGAATCGTCCAGGCGTAACGCTCGCCTTCGTGAACGATAAAGCCCTTGTCGAGTACCTGGTTGTACGAGGCCGAATCCATCGGGCCGACGAGCGGGCTGAGGGCGCCATCGCCGAAGCGGTAGACCGTCGACAGGTCGGCGTCGGAGACCGGGACCTTGGTCAATTTTTCCGCGTCGGCCTTGAACGCCGCCACTTTATCGGCAGGGACGGTCCGGTTGACCGGCTCCTTCAGACCACCATGAACGCCAATCAGATCAGCCATCGCTACAGTTCCTCTTTTGATAGCACGACAAACGCGACACGACGCGGCAAATTGCAAACCGCCAAGTATAGGGAAAAGCCGAAAATGCTCAACCGGCCCCGCGACGCCGCGAAGCGATCCCTGGGCGCAATATCGCTGCGGCGATGCTGTCCCAGACGGACCTAAGTCGCCCAGATTGAGGCGCGGAAGAACGCCGGCGACATGCCGGCAGGCTTCACTCCGGCTGGCTTCATTCCGGCAAGCCTGTGGGCAACGGGACGTGGCGAAAGATGATTTCGAGATTTCGCTGACTGCGCAGCCGCGGATACGTGAAGCGCAGCTTTTGCGGCGGCGAGGTTTCGTTGGCCGCCAAAAACGTCGCCTTGATCGTGGCGCCGTGATCGGCCAGCGCGCCGCTCTGGTTCAGCTTGCGCAGCGAAGTCCCGGCCGCGTCGATCAATTCGAGATCATGCTCTTGCAGGATCGCCTCCGCCGGGTCGGGCGCCGTCAGGTTGCGCCGCATGCGGACCACCACTTCGTAGCGGCCACCGGTGGTGGGTTGAAAACTTTCGATCACTAGCTCGACGTCGTCCTGAAAGCGCGGCTCGCGCGACGCCAGGTCCTCGACGTCGAGATGCGTGAAATCTCCGACCGCGATCAGCTCCCACGCCAGGCGGAGCGTTTCGAGCTCGCGCGCTCGGGCCGGCGGCGGCTGCAACCGGATGTTCATCAGCGCCTGCCGCGAGCCCACGCCCGTCACGTTCCAACCTCCGGCGGCAGGCTGCGCCGCATTGAGCGTGACGCCGGTGTCGGTCGTCGCGGCCAGCACCTCGGGCGAGGCGCGATACGCGACCAGCTTGAAGCGGTCTTCCCACGTCATTTCTACGTTGAGTTGAAACGTATGGCTCGTCTCGGAACGGGCTTCTTCGTAACTCATTTCTTCGATGAAGGCGCGGCGGGCGCTGGTGATCCGGCCGCGAACCGGCCCGGCGTAAGCCAGCGGATGACGACCCGGCGCGCCGCTGACCACCGCCATGCCCACGGCGCGGGTGTCGTAGTGATGGCGCGGATGGTTGGCGCTTTGGCGGCAGATTTCATCGAGCGCCGGCCAGTATTCCGCCGGCGTCACATCGAGCTTGACCGGCGCGTTCGTCAGCGCGCCGTACGGGGCGTCGAACATCACGTGATTGCCCGTCTGCTCGCCGAGGAGTTTTAATATATCTGCGGCAGGTCTTGCTTCCCCCGGCGGCGCAATGAAGCGGCTGGCCGACCAGAGATCGCGAATTTTTATCTCGCGGAGCAGATCCTTGGCGCGGAGCCGGACTTCCGGGTCTTCGCTGCGCGTGGCTTCTTCGATCGCCTGGCGCGCCTCGGGGCCGATCTTGGCCAACTCATCCGTGGCGCGCTTGCGAACGGCGAACGAATCGGCCCCCAACTCGGTGACCAGCCGGGCGACGCGAATCGTCTCGCCGGATGACGTCGCGGGTTGCTGCGCGCGAAGATGCGCCGAGAGGACCGCGCAGAAAAACATCACGACCAGCGGCGCCAGCCGACCGACCGCGCGCAAAGGCTTCCTTGCCATCTGACGCACCTTGGGGGTTGCGAGTCCCTTCGCCTTCCACCGCCGCTGCTTGCATAGCGCAGGGCGACCCCGGGCGTGGGACAGTACTGCAATGTTGGCGGCGGTGCAATGTCGGTTGCGGCGCCAGCATGGGGGGCTAATGACGCCGCATGGAGAAGAGCGCTCGACCGGGGCCGATTTTTCCTGGTGTCGTGACTCCGTGGCCGGTCTCTATTAAGATTGCTACCGTGGGGAGCCGGCGCGAATTACTATGATTTCTCACGGAGTTCGGCGTACAATATCACTATGAGCACTATCGCCTTTCATCTTGATCGCTTCCTCGAACCTCTGGCTGGTT
>DASXPZ010000722.1:0-13383 GCA_036493275.1 Pirellulales bacterium | reverse complement strand
TTGCAGCAGCTTCGGGCTTGGCGCCTTTTGATAGGCGTCTAATTGCGCCGCCAGTTGTTCGAGTCGAGCAGCGTATTCCGCCGGCTCCTTCGGATCGGTCGCTTGCACGCTGTCGGCGATGTATTTCCGCAGCCGGAGACGCAAATTGGTAAACGGCGGAAGCTCGAGCCCCACCTCGTCTGCCTGCAACCGATCGAGAATCCCCTCCAGCGCCTTTTCATCCGGCGTCGCATTGGGGAGGAGTTGCTTGTCGAGCGCATCGAGATCGAGGTATTTGCCCCAGCCGAGGCCAGCAGGGCCGGAGCCAAGGTAGCGTTTCAATTCGACGATCGCCGAAGCGAGGCGTTCGCGGTCTCGGGCCAGCCGCGTCGCGTCGATCACTTGGTAGCTCGTTTTTTCCTCACGCGCAAGCGCCGGCAGGGATTCAAGCTTCAGCGGTGGGAGCGAACGCCGCCAGGCAGCCAACGCGCGGCGAACTCGTAGAAAGCGCGGCCCTTCAAGACCAGGAGTCTTTGATTCGAACTGATCGAGGACTTCGACCAGCGCGGCCCGGTCGGCGCCTTCGCCGAGCGCCAATTGAGCGCGGAGCCTATCGAGGCGGAGGAACTTCTTCCAACCCGCTCCGCTTTTGGCGCCCGCCAGCCAGGTTTCGAGGTCGTCGAGGGACTCAGTCACCTCGGTAACCGGATTTGGCAAGTCGAAATCTGTTTTCGACTCCCCAAAAACAGTCCCACTGATCACCAACCAGGCCCCCATGCTGACCAGACTTGACCCCAGCGCTCGATTCATTCCCCCCACCTTGCCTTTCCAAACGGGCCGGAGCGCCGCCAAAAACACCGCAATAAGTGATAACAAAAGACGCAAAATAATACCACCGTATGAAGTTACGTCACTTCTAGAAAATACATCCCAGACTGTTGATTCTTCGCAGAGACGCTGGTAAACCTGTTGCTCCCAGGCATCGTAATCGGAAAATTTTGCCTGAACCCACCTTCATCCTTCTCAAGCCCGAGGGTCTCGGCTTGGGAGCCTACCAAACATGTTTAGCCCGGACGACCGGGTCGGAGAAACCCTGTCGCTCGACCCTCTGCCAGCACTGCTAGCGGAAATGGGTCCAAGAACGTGACAGGTGGGGCTTTGTTGTTTTTTTCTTTTTGGAGGGAGCCATGCACCCCAGGATTTTCCAAGTGTCGCGTTGTTGTCCGACAGTTTTTGGTTCGGTTTTTCGATTGACTCGAACCGGCTTCTCGCGCGGTGACGCAATGGCCTGGCGTTCATCGTGGACCGCCGCCATATTTCTGGCCGCAATCGCCAGTCTAGGGATGACCGATGTTGCGTCCGCCGTGGAGCGAAAGACCCTTTCCAAGGAGGACCCTACTACGAACGAGGAGGTCACTCCGGAACTTTTTCTGGGGGACTGGCAACCGCTGGAATGGCACACAGACTACGCCGAGGCCATGTCGCAGTCCGATCGCCAGATGAAGATGCTGCTGATCCACTTTTACGATCCCGACAACCCCCAGCAGTCCGAACGGGTCGAGCAAGATCTGGCCGAGAACCTCGAAGTCCGCGAGCGGCTGGAGCGCTACGTCCTGGTCCGCCTGCCGATCGACGCCACGATTCAGGTCCACGGCAAGCCGCTGATGCTGCTCGACCACAAGGCCTATGGAGACCTGCAAAAAGGCCAAGGCGTCATCATCATCGACTACGCCAACCCGAAGAGCGAGCACTACGGCCAGGTCATCAGCGCGTTGCCATTCAAAAACGGCAAGTACTACCGGTACCGGGGGGAGCACATCCCGGTGCTCCTCGACCTCCCCGCCGGCACTTTGACCCAGCGGACGCTCGTCTTTGCCGTGCGGATTCACCCCGAGGCGCCGGCGAGCACCAAGGGGAATAAAAACTCGCACCTGATCGCCGAAGCGAAGCAGCACTCCCTCTATCAGGCCGACATCGGCATCCAAGGCCACCACCACTGGGATGAGCGATTCCAGCGAATCGGTCAGAAATTGCCGGGGGGGCTGATGGCCCAGGAAGTCGTGGCCGAAAGCTGGCCGAACGAGAGCCTGATAGACGCCGCGGTCGACTGCGTTGCTAGCTGGCGGCAGTCGCCAGGGCATTGGGGCGCAGTCAAACGCCGCCAGCCACTTTTTGGATACGACATGCGCCTTGGGCGCAACGGCATCTGGTATGCTACGGGTATCTTCGGCAATCGCCATTGAACCATAGCGCGCGGCCGCGACTGAGTCTCGGCCGCCATCATCATCCAGCGCCGAGCCCTCGCCGGTGAAACAGCCAAGGCTGTTTGTATCCTGCGAGGGCTCTTTTTTGCGCGCGACCAAAGACGGTTGCGGTTTGGCTCTCAAAGCGTTCCATTGAGTGCGAGGCTGGTCCGGTTGTGCAACCTGTAGCGATCGCGCCGCGCTGTTGGACTATTTCAACAAGTCATGTTGAAAAAACTCCCCATGTTGCCAAAACGCATGCTACGTTTTACCCAGGCGGTTTACTTTGTTGAAAACCGCGCTGACAGGTTGCATCCGCGGCCCACTGGCTTCCGCCGAAGCCGAACGGGCGCTAGTCGCAAAAAAGGATCCGAGGTCGTGAAGCGTTTCACACTCACCATCTGGCAGGTGGCCATCGTCTGGACGCTGTTGGCGCCCGCAATCGGAAGCGCCACGCATCTCAATCTGAATATGCCGCGGATTGATCCAACGGGGCGCCACATTTTAACATGCGAGCCGCCGAAGAATCCGTATTACAAGGGTGACCCCGGAAAGCCTCACCCACGCGACAACTGCAACCTGACGGTCACACCGGCGCGGATCATCGCCTCCGTCGGCGACGAAGTGGTAGTGCTGGGGCATGTCTGCGATCCGGACGGCTACATGCGGGCTCACGAGCGGATCGAATGGATGCTCGCCCCCGGCGGCGTCGGCCAGTTGGTGGCGATCAATCAGCCCGGCCCGCTGGGAGTGTTGGAGCCGCCGAGCAAACGTCCGAAGAAAGTCGACAACTCGTACGCCATCGGCATGACGTCGAAAAAATACGTCGCGCTGACCAAGGGAACACCGACGCGCGTCGACGACGTGCTGGTGCAGCGTGGGCAGGCGTGGGTCACCGTCACTTCGCCCGTCGAAGGAGTCAGCCACGTCACCGCCTTCGCCCCCAGCGTCTATGAGTGGGGTAAACGCACCAGAACGGCCACGATTCACTGGATCGACGCGCTGTGGTCCTTCCCCCCCACGACGAACACGCCGATGGGAGGCCGGCAGATGATGACCACCACCGTGATCCGCGAGTCGGATCATACGCCGGTGGCGGGTTGGATCGTGCGTTATGAAATCGTCGGCGGACCGGCCGCCGGGTTTATGGACCAGGGGACGCAGGCCTTCGAAGCGGTAACGAATTCCGCTGGCCAGGGAACGGCCGAGATCTTTCAACAGCAGCCCACCCCGGGCACGAACCTGATCAAGATTCAACTGATTCGGCCGGCTGCGTTGAGCGGCGCCTACGGGCAACAAATGATCGTGGGTGAGGGGACAACCACCAAGACCTGGATGCCCACCGCAGCCCTTTCGCTGCGCACCACCGGCCCCGCCTGGGCGCAACTCGGCACGACGCTCGGTTACCGCATTGAAGTCACGAATCCCGCGGGAGTTTCGGCGAGCAACGTCTCGGTCGCCAATCCGACGCCGCCGGGTTTGACGTTCCTGTCGAGCAATCCGCCGGCGCAATCGCAGGGAGGCCAGCTCATCTGGTCCCTCAGTGACTTAAGCGCCGGAGAGACTCGCGTGATCGAAGTCGATTACCGCGCGGATCGCGCCGGCCCCGTCAACAACTGCGCGGTGCTCACCGCTGGTGACGGAACTACCGCCCAATCGTGCGCCAGCACCACCGTGATGACCGCCACGGCGGCCCGCGAATCGCTCGACGTGACGATGACCGGCCCAGCGACCGCGGCGCTTGGCGACGAGGTGGAGTTCGTCACCACGATCACCAACCGCGGCACGGCGCCCACGTCTCCGCTGTTGGTCGTCGATCGTTTCGACGCCGGGCTGCAACACGCCACGCGCTCGAGCCCTCTGGAGCGCGATATTGAGCCGATCGCGCCGGGGCAGTCGCAGCGCATTCTGGTCAGCTTTAAAGTCACGCAGCCGGGCGAGCTCTCGAACGCGGTCGAGTTGCTGGAAGAGAAGACGCTCCGCGGCAGCGCGAAAGCGATCGTCAACGTCGGGACCGCGGCTGCGGCAGCCGCCGCGCGACCGATGAATTCTCCCGCGGCCGGCGCCGCCGTAGGGGGGCAAAACCCCGCCGCGCAACCGCTCGTCGTCACTAAGACCGGGCCGGCACGATTGGTCGTGGGTCAAAAAGCGAATTTTGTGGTCGAGATCACCAACCGCGGCGCCTCGACGCTCAACCAGGTCCGCCTAATCGACAGCTACGATCGCGCGTTCCGCCTTGAGCTCGCTTCGCCCAATCACACTCGCCAAGGGGACGATATCGTGTGGGTTGTGCCGTCGCTCCCTCCCGGCAAAACGGTGCAGTTCAAAATGCTCGGAGAAGCCTCGATGCCGGTGGCCAACGCCTGCAATCGCGCCGTGGTGGTGACCGCTGAGGGTTATCGCGCGACGAGCGAAGTCTGCGTGGCAATCGCCGCCGCCGGTCAGCAGCCGCCGGTTACCGCTCCCACCGCCCAGCCTCGCAGCGCTCCGCAGGCCGCGCCCACTGCGCCCACGACAGCCCAGACGCCTCCAGCGCCGCCAAAGGGGACGCCTAAGCTGAATCTCTCGATCGTCGACTTGAACGACCCGGTTTCAGTCGGCAAAGAAACGAAATTCGAAGTCCGCGTAACGAACGTCGGCACGGCCGAAGACCAACAGGTGGCGGTCGCAGTCGTCGTGCCGGCCGAAATGACGCCGATTGTGGATCGACCCGCTGGCGACGCGACTTCGGCGATCGTCGACAAGACGATTCGCTTCGAACCGCGGCCCCGGCTGGCCGCCGGCGAAACCGCGATCTATCAGGTCCGCGTCCGCGCGGATCGCAAAGGGGCGGCCCTCTGCCGAGCCGAAGTGGTCAGCGCCGGCTCACCAGCCGGCGTGACGGCCAACCACGAGACGACAATCTTCGCCGAGTGATTTCCAGTCTCTTTCAGCGGCGATGAGCCTATGCCCAGGACAGGCCAATTCGTGCTGCTGCGGCATGAGACGCCCGCCGGCTACCCGCGCGGACTGCACTGGGACTTCATGATCGAGGTTGACGGCGCGCTGCGAACCTGGGCGCTGGCCGAGTTTCCGACCGATGGTCGCGTGATCGACGCAGAAGCGCTGGCCGATCATCGGATCGCCTACTTGGAGTTCGAGGGACAGATTTCAGGAGGGCGAGGCGCGGTCACGCGCTGCGATCGAGGGACCTTTGCCACGATCAGCCAAATCGAGGATGAACTGTTCCTCGACCTGCGCGGCGAACAACTGATAGGGCGAGTATCGCTCATTCAGGATCGGCAGTCGATCGCGCCGAAGACAAGCGAACCGGGCGCGGCTCAGCGCTGGAAGTTCAGGTTTACCTCGGGTCGTTCGGCGATCGGTTCGCCCAAGGGGCGCGGCGTCGGGCTGGGCGAATAAGGCTCGGTGCGACCGGCGATATAGAGCTCGCCATCGCGGAGCTCCAGGGCGTCGAGCTTATAGACCGACGTCTCGTCGTGCGCCGCCGGCAGCGAGATCAGCGCCACCGGGTCCCCTTTTTCCTGACGCCACGCGACGCGCAAGTTCAATCGCTCCGCCGCTTGCGCCACCCCTTCGACGATATTCTTCATCGGCATCGGCAAAGCGCCGGCCCGCACGGTGTCGATGCGCAGCGCGAGAACATCAGGCTCGGCCAGATAGAGCTCGAACGTAGCCGAAGCGACGGTGTTCATGACACCGCTTTTGTAACGGCAGGCGATCGTCGCTTTTCCTTTGCGGATCTGAATTCGCGGCTCCGAAAAGCCTTCGGACAGGAGTTCTGGATGCTTTTGGGTAAGATCTACCGATAGCCAGCCATTGATCTGCTCGGCGGTGAAGAGCGCCTGCCAGCGGCCGCGCTTGCGGAGATCGTTATTCAGTGTCGTCGCCCGCTGGAGCAGCTCGTCGCTGGCTTGCCGCTGTTCATGGGGCTCGGCCGTGATCGCTTCGGCATAGAACTCCGGCACATGGCGTGTGGAGAGCATCACAATGCCTCCGATTGCCACGATGACCACGAGCGCCAGCAGAGACATGATTCCGGCGATCTTCGCTCGGCTGCGCATGGCGTGAAACCTGCCTGGGGGCTGTCCGTCAAACCGCCCCGAAATTACGGCGGTTCCGTGGTCTTCCGTAAAACGCAAATGCCGCGCCGAAAGGCGATGTGGAAGAGGGAGGGCGACGGCGGCCTGCTTGCCTAAGGGATACTAGGCGCGGCGTTAGACTCGGTCAATGTGGCTTGGCGCGAAGCCGCGCGGTTGGGGCGACCTGCGGCAAGAGCGATGTTTTACCTTCTCCGTTCTTTCCAAAACGTAATGCGATCTGCTATCGGACCTCCGACGCGCCAGTTCGCAGTGGCTGCAACGCCGCAAGGGATGTCTCGGTTTTGCGTACATGGCGCCGCGAAATCAAACACCCGTAGGGGCGCCTCGACTCAGCCTGGCATCGAGCTACCCCGCCTCAGCCGTCGACCGGCATTCCCAGTTGTCGCATCTTGCGATAGAGGTTCGAACGGTGCAGCCCCAGGCGTTCGGCCGCGTCGCTCATATTGCCGTGCGCGCGGCGGATCGCCTGCGCAATATGTTCGGCTTGAAAGCGATCGGTCGCTTCGGAGAGTTCCAACTCGGCCGAGATGATCGACACCGGCTTCCCGTCAGGCGTGAGAATAAACGCCAGGTCTTCCGGTTCTATCTTCTCGGCCGGCGCCAGATATGCCAGCCGCTCCATCAGGTTTCGCAATTCGCGCACGTTCCCCGGCCATTCGTGCTGCTCGAGTCTGCGTCGCGCCTCGGCGCTGAACCGAGGCGTTTTGCGCCGCGCCTTGCGCGAGAAGTCTCGCAAAAAATGCTCGGCCAGCGGCAAGATGTCTTCTCGTCGCTCGCGCAGCGGCGGGATCGAAAGCGTGACGACGTTCAGCCGGTAGAACAGGTCTTGGCGAAATCGCCGCTCGCGGACCATCACCCCCAGGTCTTGATTCGTGGCGGCGATCACCCGCGCGTCGGTATGAATTTGCTGCGAACCGCCGACGCGAACGACCACTTTTTCTTCCAGCACGCGCAACAGCTTGGCCTGCCCGCCAGGGCTGAGGTCGCCGATCTCGTCCAGAAAGAGCGTGCCGCCGTCGGCCAACTCGAACTTGCCGCGATGCGTTTGCTGCGCGTCGGTAAAGGCGCCCTTTTCGTGGCCGAACAATTCGCTTTCCAGCAAGGTCTCGCTGAGCGCCGCGCAATTGACCGCGATGAAGGGCTGATTGCGGCGAGGGCTGTTGTAGTGGATCGACTGGCTGACGACTTCCTTGCCGGTCCCATTTTCGCCCAGCACCAGCACCGATAGCTCGGCGCCGGCGACCCGCAAGACAGTCGAGCGCAGGGCGGCGATCGCGGGGCTTTCGCCGATCAGTTGCACTCCTTCGGCCGCCTGATCGACCAGTTGCTTGCGCGACTCGATCAGCCGCTCGCGCTCTTGCGTGTTCTCGAGCGCGATCGAGGCGTGGGTCGCTAGTTCCGCGAGCGCCGCTTCGTCGTCGGGCGTGAATTCACCCTGCAGCTTGTTGATCGCTTCGAAAGCGCCGAACAGATCGCCGCGCTTGCCGCGCAGCGGGACGCAGAGGAGCGTGTCGGTTTGATAATGGAGCGCGGCGTCGACTTTGCGGTTTACTTCGCGACGATCGTCCGCGCGACCGAGACGCCGCGGCTCGCCGCTTTTGAGAACTTGCCCTACCACGCCGACATCGTCCGGCACGCGCAGTTCGCCACCGGCCACGCCGAGGGCCGGTCGGCCCACAAGTTGGCGGGCCGGCTTGTCCCAGAGAAAAATGCTGGCCCGATCGGCGCCGAGCAATCGCGTCGCCGCTTCGGCCATGTGAACCAACAGCGTCTCCATGCTCTCGGCCTGGTTCCATTGGCCGGCGATTTCGAGAATCGATTCGAGCCGGGCGAGGCGCGCCGTTTGTCGCTTGCGTTGCCGCAGGCTGCCCAGTGCTTGCTGCACGGCCGGAAGGAGCGATTCGATGATCGGCCCAGCAGCGCGCGCTCCGCCACTAGCGCGCACGACCAGAACATCGGGCGAAAGGGCGCGGCAATCGAGCGGGGCGGCGATCCAGTCGCCGCGGACCGTCACCCGTTCGGCGTCGAGCGCTTCGGAGAGCAACTCGCTAGGCAGAACCACGCCCGCTGGGCCAGCTTGGGCAGCAGCCGACCAAGCGCCGCCACTGGCTGAGGCGACCGCCGCATAGTCCCCTCGGCAGCAACTCAACACGCCCGGCAAGGCTCGCGACCAAAACGGGGCCAAGGCGTCGTGCTCGCTGGCCGCCAGCAAGATCTCATAGGACAGTGTCGCGGTTTCCATGGAAATCTGCCCTTGCGGGTCGCGTAGGTAGCGGAACGAATCAAATCTACTCGATTTTCTACGCAGGTGAAGTCAATGTGATCTCACTTCCAGAATCGAAATCGCGACGCCCGATGCCTGGAGAGGATGCCAAGGGGCCGGCGGACCTGCGTTGAGCGTTTAAGCCCCAGCGGATATGTTGCGCACTCGCCAGCCCTGCGCTCGTAGGAACATAGGCAAACTGGCGCAAGTCGCGGCGCCTACCCGGCGCGAAGTAAGCGACCAGCCAAATCAGTCGACATATCGCAGGAGGGTCGGATGGGTCTTTTCGATGGCAAAAAGGGATTGATTCTGGGGGTCGCCAACGACCATTCGATCGCCTGGGCAATTGCCGAATTCATCATGCAGGAGGGGGGCCTGTGCGGCTTCACGCATCTGCCCGACCGCCCCGACGACACCCGCCAGCGCAACCGCCATCGCGTGGCGCTGCTGACCGACAAGACGCCGAACGCCAAGTTCTTGATCCCGATGGACGTCTGCAACGACGACGACATCCGCGGCGTAATGGCCTACACGGCCAAGGAGTTCGGCAAGATCGACTTCATGCTCCACTCGATCGCCTTCGCGTCGCTCGACGATCTGAAGAACGAAACGATCAAGACCAGCCGCGACGGTTTCAAGATGGCGATGGAAATCAGCGCCTATAGCCTGATCGCCACGGCCAACGCCGCCCGCGAGATCATGAACGACGGCGGTAGCATCGCCACGATGACCTATTTCGGCGGCGAGCGCGCCGTGCCGGGCTACAACGTAATGGGCGTCTGCAAGGCGGCGCTCGATTCGATCGTGAAGTACCTGGCGTTCGACCTCGGTCCGCGCGGGATCCGCGTCAACGCGCTCAGCGCGGGCCCGATGCGCACCCTGGCCGGCCGCGGGGCGGGCGTGGACGACATGCTAGTCTTATACGAGCAAATGGCGCCTCTGGGGCGGAACATGACGCACGAAGAAATCGGCCGCACCGGCGCCTTCCTGCTGGCCGACATGTCGAGCGGCATCACCGGCGAAATCCTCCACGTCGACGGCGGCTACAACATCATGGGCTCGCCCGGTCGAATGCTCGACGCCTATCGGGCGAAGTATTCGAATTGAGCGGCGTGGCGATCCTGGGCCAATCCAATCGGCCGCCAAAGAACGGATGGGCCGATGCGGCGAAGATTGACGGCCATTCGTCGTTGATTTCCGGGATTAGCACCCAGTTCACAGTTCCGATTTCCTTGACTCCCCCTCGCCGCGCGTTCATCATGCAGGGACTCCTTCCCCGCTGATTTCCCGCCTGGCGGAGTCCGTCCATGCCGCGAAGTGTCGCGTTTTCCTCCGTTCTACTATTTCTTGTCGCGCTGTCGTCACTTGCGCGCGCTGAAGAGAAGCCTTCGGCGGACAAACCGGCCGACGCCCCCCAGGCCGCTCCAGGCCATTCGACCCATGGCGAGGCCTTCGACGAAGGGCCGCGGCAGCAAGCGCGCCTGATGGGTGGGACTGGGCGCGTCCACCTGGAAGTGTCGACCGACGTCCCCGGCGCGCAGGCCTTGTTCGATCAAGGCGTCGGCCAGTTGCACGGATTCTGGTACTTCGAGGCCGAACGCTCCTTCCGACAGGTCGCCGCGCTCGATCCGCAGTGCGCCATGGCCTACTGGGGCATGGCGATGGCCAACATCAATAACGACAAGCGCGCCAAGAAGTTCATCGAGAAGGCGGTGCAGTTCAAGCCGGGGGTCAGCCCGCGCGAAGCGCTCTGGATCGATGGCTTGTCGAACTTCTACAACGGCGCGGAGAAGGACGACAAGAACCGCCGTCGCGGGCTGATTCGCAATCTGGAGCGGCTGGTCAACGAGTACCCCGACGAGCTCGAAGCGAAGGCCTTCCTCGCGCTGCAAATCTGGCACAACAGCAGCCACGGCATGCAGCTCAATAGCCACCAGGCGGTGAACTCGATTCTGTCCGAAGTCTTTGCCAAAGAGCCACTCCACCCGGCGCATCATTACCGGATTCATCTCTGGGACCACGAAAAGGCGGAACGGGCCCTCGAATCGGCCGCGCTCTGCGGCGAATCGGCCCCGCAGATCGCGCACATGTGGCACATGCCGGGCCATATTTACTCGAATTTGAAGCGCTATTCGGACGCCGCCTGGCAGCAGGAGGCCGCCACGCGCGTCGATCACGCGAACATGATGCGCGACCGCGTCCTGCCCGATCAGATCCACAATTACGCCCACAACACCGAATGGTTGATCCGCGATCTGGTTCATGTGGGCCGCGCGCACGACGCCGTGACCCTCTCGAAAAATCTGATCGAGCAGCCGCGGCATCCGTCGTACAACACGCTCCATCGCTCGAACGCGGCGCAATATGGCCGGCTCCGCTTGTTCGAGGTCTTGCAGCAGTTTGAATTGTGGGATGACCTGGTGGCCGCCTGCGACGGCTTTTATCTCGAACCGACCGATATGCCGGCAGAGCAAATCAAGCGGCTGCGGGCCCTGGGAGTCGCTTATTTCAGCAAAGGGGATGCGCTGGGCGGCAAATTGCAAATCACGGCGCTGACCGCAATGCTCGACACGATCAAGGCGAACCAGCAGCAGGCGGGCGACGCGGCGGAGAAGAAAGCTCGCGAAGAGAAAAAGCCCGACGACCAGATCGCCAAGGCCAAGGCCGACGCAATCAAAAACACCGCGGGCGAAACGAAGCGCATCGAGAGCGCCCTGGCCGATCTGAACGGTCGCTTGGCCCTACTGGGAGGCGCATTCGACACGGCCAAGGCCGAGTTCGAGAAAGCGGGTGATCTCTCGAAGGAATTTCAATCGCAGGCCGCGGCCACGGCCGGCGACTTTGTCCGCGCCGAGCAACTCGCCCGCGAGGCAAGCGAGGCTTCAAAAAATGAGGTCCTGGCGCTGGCGAACTACGCCGATGTTTTGATGCGGGCCGGAAAAACGGCCGAGGCCAAGGTCGAATTCCAAAAACTGCGCGAGCTGGCTTCAAGGGCCGATCTCGATATGCCGATCTTCCGCCGGCTGGCGCCGATCGCGCGCGAGCTAGGGCTATCGGAGGATTGGCGAGCGCCGGTCACCATCGCGGCCGATTTCGGCAAGCGCCCGTCGCTCGATTCGTTAGGGCCGCTCCGCTGGCAGCCTGGGCCGGCTGAGTCTTGGACGCTGCCCAACTCTGAAGGTCAGCCGGTTAGTCTTTCCGACTACCGCGGCAAGCCGGTGATCGTGGTGTTCTACCTCGGCTTTGGCTGCATCCATTGCGTGGAGCAATTGAAGACGATCCAACCGATGGCGGGCGATTTTGCCCAGGCCGGGATCTCGCTGGTGGCGGTCAGCACCGAAGGGCCCGAGTTGCTCAAGACGGCGCTGGCCAATCGCGGGGCGAACGAACCGGCGCTGGGATTGCCGATCGTGGTCGACCCGGCGCTCTCGGTCTTCAAGCAATACCGGGCCTATGACGATTTTGAACAGGCCCCCCTGCACGCCACGTTCTTGATCGACGGCGCCGGCCTGGTCCGCTGGCAAGACATCGGGCCAGAGCCCTTCATGGACCTGAAGTTCCTGCTGGGCGAATCAAAGCGGCTCTTGACTTTGCCGCCGCAGTAACGCTGCTATACAGCTGGCGTCAGTTCAAATTGCAGCTCGTCAAATTGAAACGGCCCCGCCGCCAGCGCTTCGCGCGAGATGTAGTGGCCGACCGGAACCCGCCGAACCGGAACCGTCGCCGTAAAGGGCGCCTCGGCCAGCAGCCAAGGCCGCATGGTGAATCGCCCGGCGGCGAGGGGCTGGAAGGTCACCTCGGCGCCTTCCGGCGTCGTCACAGTCTCCGCCTCGTAGCGCTCGGCGCCGCAGAACCACAGGCTGAGTGAGTCGAAGAACTGTAAGTAGTGCAGCGCGCGGTCGACCACCTTGCGCGTACGACGGGTCGGCTCTGGCTGTTGCCACTCGCTTAGCCAGCGCTCACGGGCTTCAGAGTGCTCGTTGAGGAACTGCCTTGCGATTTGGAACTGACGCGGGTCAGCGCTCCAGCGCGAGCCCGCGTTTTGCAAAAGCGTGGTGAAGTGCGCGCTGACCACATGGGCAGCCAGCGGGCCGAGCGCCTCGGCCGCGTTGATGGAGCGCTGCCAGATCTCGATCGAGGCGGCCTGCGGCATTTCCAAAAAACTGAGGGGCCGACCGCTCGTTGGGTCGACGCCGGGGGTGGCGTCCCAGTCGGCCCAACCCTCATCGTGCCGGGCGATGGCGGCTAGCAGCTCCGCGCGCGGCTCGATAGCCCGCAACGAAGCTTCGCTCCAGTCGGACGCCAATTGTCCGGAGAGGCGCGCATGCGCGATCTGCGGCACCAGGAGCCAGTTGTCGCCGCGATCGGGATTGTCGATTCGGACCAGCATCAGCGGAAATCCCCCCGTGAGATTATATCAGGGGGCTGGAGTTCCACGCGCTGTGACCTTCGCCAGGCCTCAGCCGTTTGGCGTTGGGGCGGTTTTCGACGAACCGGTGACTCATGCTGCTAAGGCGCGCAGAGCAGTAAAACGCGGCCCGATGTTGATCGAATCCCGAAATACGAAGAACCCGCGGCTAGCGCCGTTCGGCTCAGGACTGACGTGGCTTATTTTCGGGCGGGGGCGGCTTTGGGTTGAGCAGCGGTTTCTTCGCTCGGTTCGAGGAACTCCAGAGTCGAAACGAAGCGGTCGTCACTTTTTTCGAATCGGCCGACCAGATCGGATTCCATCGTGAACGCCAGCACCGCCTGATGCCCCTTGGCGTCGGCAACCAGGAAATAGTTCCACTGGATG
>DASXPZ010000721.1:0-11269 GCA_036493275.1 Pirellulales bacterium | reverse complement strand
CAACTCATCGGCTGATATCGATTCACGAGCGATTCTCCTGGAAGTCGCGGTCGATCAAATAGTTAGGAGGTCAACGCGGCGGGACAATGTCACCTGCCCCGGTTAGAACAATGGCCCCGCGTTTTGAGCTTGCGTTGAAAGTGAGACTCGATTCCCGTAGTCAGAATAGACTCGGTCGCCAGGCGGTGCAAAGAATTCTTCGGAAGATCCGTCTCTTTTTTGTCCATGAGGAGATCATGCCGGCTTTTTGCGCATGTCTGAATGCCGAATGATCGCTGCTTCCTGCCTGGAATTCGTCAACATGCTAAAGTTGTTAGCATGTCGCGGGCGTCTTCGCCAGGGCCGGATCGAAAGCGGCAAGCGGCAGCTACTATTTTTCGGCACCGATTTCAAGAACTTCATTTGGCGCCCTCCATGCTTCCGGCCAACTATCAGATTCGCCTTGTCGAACCGTCGCAATACGAAGCGATTATCTCGATTTGCAAAATCGTCTACCCGACGGAGACTCCCTATACCGTCGAAGAACTCGACGATCATCGGAAAGTTTTCCCGCAGGGGCAATTCGTCGCCATCGAAACCGATCGCAACGAAGTGGCCGGCGTTCATTTCACGCTTCGCCTGCGGATGTTCGATTTTCATATTGATGACCCGTGGGATGTGCTGACCGACGGCGGCTCGTTTCTCGATCACGACCCGACCGGGCCGACGCTGTACGGCGCCGACATCATGGTTCATCCCGGTCATCAACATCATGGGTTGGCGCACGCCTTGACTGATCAGACTCGCTTCCTGGTGCAAGAGGAGCGTCTGTGGCGCATGGTGGGCGCCAGCCGCTTGCCCGGTTACGCCAAATCGAGCACGAGCGTGCCGGTCGAGCAATATGTCGACGAAGTGGTTCGCGGCGAGCGGTTCGATTCGGTGCTAAGTCTCCATTTGAAAGACGGTTGGACGGTTGTGCGGCCCATCCAAGGTTATTTGCAGCACGACGCGGAGAGCGCCGGCTGGGCGGTGGTGATTCAATGGATCAATCCCAATTGCCCGCCGCCCGCTGAATTCAGCCTGCGAAATCTGTCCTCCTCTTCGACGCCTGCCTTGCCCAGCGCGGGTTTGCCAAAGGCAGACTCTACGAAAATGGGCTAGCACATCGTCGCAGTATCAATTGAGTGGCGCCACTGCTGGCTTGTCCAGCAGTGCTTTACCGGGAACTTTGAGCCGAACCAGCGTTGTCGATTCCCGTTCCTTGCGCCACTACAATGGCGCGAAGTCTTTTTCATCCTTCGTCCAAGGCGCTCCATCATGCTTTCCGTCACGCGAATTCTGCTCGTCTCGATCGGTTGTCTCATGCTCGCCGGACCTTCGGCGCCGGCAGCAGTCGTTCGCGCAGCCCAGCTCAAAGCGGGCGTGGCGCGCGTCGATCTGACGCCGCCGTTGGATCTGAAGACCCCGCTCGGTGGCTACGGTGAGCGGATGAACCGGCCGGCTGAAGGCGTGCACGATCGCATCTTCGCCAAGGCGCTTGTGCTGGCCGATGGAAAGCAAAAGTTCGCGATCGTCACGGTCGACATCGTTGGCTTCCCGCCGACGTTGAAGCCGGAGTTAATCGCGGGGCTGGGCGACGCCTGGTCGGCAGGGCAACTCATGTTGCTCGCCAGCCATTCGCACACCAGCATCGAGATGAACGCCATCAACCCGCTCAATACGTTCCAGGTCCCGCAACTCGGCATCTATAACGCGCGGGTTCACAAGTTCGTCGTCGACCGATTGTTGGAGGTGGTGCGTCAAGCGGAGCGGCGGCTGGTCGAGGTCTCGGTGGGGACGACGACCAACTCGATCAAAGGCTGGAACCGCAATCGTCGCGGCGGCCAGGTAACCGATAACGACCTCACCGTCACTCGCATTGATACCGCGGAGGGGAAACCCCTGGCGATTCTGGTCAATTTCACAGCGCATCCCACGTTCATGAATGGCGAGGACATGATGTTCTCGGGCGACTGGCCCGGTCAATTGCAGCGGACCATGGAGTCGCTCGTCGAGAACGGCGTTACGGCGATGTATTACAACGGCGCCGAAGGTGATCAGGCCCCCATCAGTCGCCCCGACGCCGGCGACAGCCGCTGGGAGCGGGCCGAGCGCTACGGCCGCGACTTGGGCGTAGTGGCCTGGAAGCAGTGGCAAGCGACCAAGACCTCGGCCGCCGCAGCGTTCGCCTATCATTCGCACACGATCGTCATGCCCGATCGGACCTGGCACCCCGACTTCATGAAGACCGGCGGCGCTGAATATGGCCTGAGCGAAGCGCTGTTCAAAGAAATATTGCCGGTGCTCGTCCCCGCGAAAGTCGATACGATTTCACTGCGGTTGGGCGATTTGCTGATCATGGGGATCCCGGGCGAAATGGCCGCCTCGCTGGGGATGAAGATCAAGAGCGAAGCCGGACGCATCACCGGCGCGAAGAATCCGGTCATCGGCGGGCTGGCCGACCAATGGATCAGCTACATGCTTCCTGCCGAGGAGTATCGTCGCGGCGGATACGAATCGAGCGTCAGCTTCTACGGCGAAACACTCGGCGAGACGATGGTGAAGGGAGTTCTCACCGGCGTGAGCGAAATGGCCAAGTAGCGGCGATCTTTCGGCAATCGGCCGCCGCGTCTTCCGCCTTCCTGATGAGACCACCAACCAAGGACGCTTCGATGCGAAACCTCTTGAGCTACAGCTTGGTCTCCGCCCTCGCCATGCTGTTTCTCGGCGCAACGCCGGCCGCCGCGGACGACGTGAAGAAAACGCCCCTCTATGCGCGATTGAAGGCCGGCGTTGACGCCGTGCCGGCCATCGACACGCACGACCATCTGCGCCCGTTCGATCAACTCCCCAATCAGGACGAGACCGACCACGGGCGCGGCATGACGCTGCATAGCATTTGGGCCGGCGGCTACTATCCGGGCCTCAATAAGCTGTCTCCCTGGCCGGCCGGAAAATCATTTGACGCCTGGTGGTCCACGGCGCGCAACGACTTCGACAACGCCCGCGCGACCAGCTTTTACCGCTATCTGCTCCCCGGCTTCCGCGATTTGTACGGTGTCGATTTCGATACGATCACCGACGCGCAGGCGCGAGAATTGAACGATCGGATATTCGCCAATTACAAGGACGACAAATGGCTGATCGACGTCGTCACTCGTCGGGCAAATATCGAGCTGATGCTTATCGATCCCTACTGGGCGCGCTTGCAATTTGCACGGGCTTACCAGTTCGCCGTGCCGGTGCTGAACGTGTCGATGCTCATCAGCGGACACCATGCGGACAAATTCGCCAATCCGCTCGACAGTCCGTATGTGTTTGCGGAGCGGAAGGGGCGAAAAATCGAATCGCTCGACGATTACCTGGAGGTCTTGGACAAACTCTTCGAGGAGGCCGTGGCCGCGGACGTTGCCTGTTTGAAATCGACCCAGGCCTATCAGCGGACGCTCACTTACGACCGAGTTCCGAAAGAGCGCGCGGCGGCGATTTTTGGCAAGACGAGCGACAAGATCAAGCCGGAAGAACTGAAGGCGTTCGAAGATTTCATGTTTTGGCACATTGTCAAACTGAGCGCTAAATATGATCTGCCGTTCCAGATTCACACTGGGCAAGCGCGCATTCAGGGGTCAAACCCGATGTTGCTCGTCGACCTGATCGAAGCGAATCCGAAGACGAAGTTCATTTTGTTTCATGGCGGTTACCCGTGGATCGGCGAGACGGCCGTGATCGGCATGAAGTATCGCAACGTCTGGATCGATTCCGTCTGGCTGCCGACGTTGAGCTACACGATGGCCAAACGGGCCTATCAGGAGTGGCTGGAGAGCATGCCGTCCGACCGGATCCTATGGGGCGCCGACACGGTGCAGGCCGAAGGAATTTACGCCGCCACCGAATTCACGCGGCAATGCCTCACCGAGGCGCTCGCCGAAAAAGTCGAACGGGGCGAGCTCATCGAAAAGCACGCGGCTCATATCGGCCGGCAAATCATGCGCGAAAACGCGCTCGCGCTCTTTCCCAAGCTCCGGCGTCAACTCTGGCGAACCGACGCCAGGGCTAAGCCGGAGCCCGAGGCCAACAGCAAATAACCGTTCCGCGCGCCCCAGCCGAAAGACGCTTCCCATGCGCCAGGAATTGCAAATCAGCCTTGCCAAGCGCTTGCTTGATTTGATCGAGCGCCGGACCACCGACATGGTCGACGCCCAATCGTCGGCGCCGGTGGCCGAATACCTCGACCCCGTTCGGCATGCCCGCGAGGTCGAGACGCTCTATCGGCGCTGGCCGCTGATTGTCGGTCATTCGTCGAAGCTGGCTGCTGTGGGCGACTATTTCACGCATGACGCCAGCGGCTTGCCGTTGTTGCTTGTGCGCGGAGGGGACGGTCGCGCGCGAGCGTTTTTCAATGTTTGCCGTCATCGCGGCGCGCGAGTTGTGTGCGAAGCAGCCGGCGCCGGCAAAACATCGTTCGTCTGTCCTTATCACTCCTGGACCTACAAACTCGACGGCAGACTGGCTGGTATCCCGCACGCCGAGGGCTTTCCGGAGATCGAGCCTGCGCGGCAGGGCCTCGTCGAGTTGCCCATGGAAGAGTATGCCGGTTTTCTATGGGTCGTCCCCACGCCCGGCGCCTCGATCGACGTGGCCAGCACGTTGGGACCAGCCGCCGACGATCTCAAGGCGTTAAACGTCTCGACGCACACTGTCTATGAGTCGCGCCAATTCGATCGCGCGCTCAATTGGAAACTTGCCTTCGACATTTTTCTCGAAGGCTATCACGTGCGCCCCGCCCATGCCCAAACGATTGCGCCGGTCTTTCTGGACAACGTCGGACTTTACGATTCGCTGGGCTGGCACTTGCGGATTGTGTTTCCAAAACGCTCCCTCAGCGAGCTGCGCGGGCAGGACCCGGCCGGTTGGAACCTGCGGGCCCATGCTAATGTGCTTTACGTCATCTTTCCGAATACCGCGCTGCTCGTCCAGCCGGATCACTTGAGCGTGATGCACTCCTTCCCGCTCGGTCCGGCGGCCACCCGCGTGGTGGCCTACACGTTGACTCCCGAGCCTGCGACAAGTGATAAAGCGCGCCGCCACTGGGACGCGAACAACGCCCTCTTCTACGCGGCCATTGAGGAAGACTACGCGATGGGAGAATCGATCCAGTCCGGACTAGGGTCAGGCGCCAACGCCGCGCTGACCTTCGGACGCTTCGAACAGGCGCTTGGTCTATTTCATCGCAATGTGGAACGAGCGCTGACCGACTCCGTCTAGCGTTGGAATAACGGAACCGTCCTTTGCATCGGGGCGTCTGCATCCCGCGCCTCGCCCCTAGCGACCCGCTGCCAAGAACGAATGGGCTAGGATTGTTTATTGCGTCTTGCCGCGTCGCCTGTAAGAATGACGTCCGCCATTTTGGCGACGGCGGCTGGGCGTCTTTCTAACGAACGCACGAAGGCAAACGATGAATATTGAACGTTCTCCTGGCGTCCCACAAGATATGCTGCCTGCCACATCGGCTCACAAGATGATTGGCACGCTGAATCTTATCTTTGCCAGCGTGCTGTTACTCGTGGGAGCTTGCTGCGGCGTCAGCGTGATGGGACAAGTGGCGATGGCGCCCATTAACGATAACTTTCAGAAGTCGATGCAAGAGGGGATCAATGCGCAGGCTAAAATCGAGCGTCAGAAGAAGATCGACGAGCTTCAGGCTCAGGAGGAGGCTGCGGCTACAGAGGCGGACAAAGAGGATCTCGCCGCAAAGCGCAAGCTGTTGGAGCAGCAGCCGCTCCGCCAGGCGCCTGTAGTTGAGATGATGGCGCCCTATCGCTCTCCAAAACTGATCGGCTATATGGTGGCTGATTTATCCACGTCACTAGCGCTGAACCTATTGTTGTTCATTTCCGGCATTGGCCTGCTGGGCGCCAAGTCATGGGGACGCCGCATGGGAATCTGGGTCGCTGCGCTGAAGATCATTCGCCTGGTCCTCGTTTATGGCTTCGCTCTATTCTTTGTCGTGCCGGAACTTTCGCAGAAAATGGGCGAGATGATGGAGAAAATGACAGCGCAAGTGGCGCAGCAGCAGCCCGGTCAACCACAAATGCCACAGGTGGGTCAAACCGTCGGGACAGTCTACGGCGTCATGATGAGTTCGGGCGCCGTGCTCATGATCATATTTGGCCCCATCTATCCGATTGTCATGCTGCGAGTGTTGACCCGTCCCAAAGTCAAGCTGGCCTGCGGCGAAACGCTTGACGGCTATCCGGCGGCGCCCCTGTGAACCCGATCGACGAGTTGTTCGGGCCGATCGCGACGTTGGAATGTCGCCGGGCCGTTTTTCAGCCTGCGGGGCTGCGCTGGCTCCGCATGCTCGCCGGCGTCCCCGCGGCCGGCATCACCATCGTCACGCTCTGGATCTGGATGCTGTGGGGCCAGATCGATCCCGCGTTTTTGCCCGGCGAGCTGCTGGGTGGCGGATTGATCGCGGTCGAGGCGACGCAGGTCGTGTTGGCGCTGCTATTGAGCCCGGCGCTGATCGCTGGCGTTATTTCCAGCGAAAAGGACCAAGGCACGCTGGCCATGCTGTTGGCCAGCCGACTGACGTCCAGCGACATTGTCCTAGGGCGGCTCGTCGGCAGCTTTTCGAAAGTCCTGTTTCTCGCCGCGGCGGCGCTCCCGCTGATGGTGTTGCTCGCGGCGCTGCGGCAGGCGCGCTTTTATGAACTGGTGGCGCTCGCGGGCTTGCCCGTGGCGGTCGCGTTCGGCGCCGGTGGCATGGCGGTTGCGGCTTCGGCCCTTTCGAAGCGAGGCCGTGATGCGCTGTTGGCGATCTACCTGATCGAGATCTTGCTGCTCGTCGCCGCGTTCTTTAGCAATCAGCGTCCTGAGCTGGCCTGGCTGGCGTCGTTCAATCCGTTCGCGACGATTTATCCCCTGGTGTATTTCGGCGCCGCCGGGCCGGCTGCGATGGCCGTGCTGCTGTGGCTTGGCCTAGGGGCAGCGGGAACGGTGATCGCCATCGGGCAATTGCGCCCGGCGTACCTTCGTCACACCGGCGGTCACGCGCGCGTCGGCCGCCTGCGTCGGCGGCGCACGCGCGAAGTCTCGGATCGCCCGATGCTATGGAAAGAGCTGCGCTTCGAAGGGGCGGGCGCGCTCGGCGCCGTCGGTAAATGGCTGAGTCGAATATTTATCTTGCTGCTGGTCGCCGAGGGAGGAGTGGTCGTTGCAGGCGTGATCGTGCAGCACGCGCATGGCGAGCCCTATTTGCAGCCTCATTACCTGCCTGTCGCGACCATCCTGGGGCGATCGACTACTTACGTGCTGTGGCTCGTCCAATGGGCGATTGGCTTGCGCGCCGCCGGCGTGGTGAACACTGAGCGGCAGCGCTCGACATGGGACGCAATCCTGGCCAGCCCGCTGGAAGGACGCGAAATCATTTACGCCAAAGCCGTGGGCAGTATGTACGCGCTCCGTTATTTGATACTGGCGACGTGTTTCGCCTGGACCGCGGCCGTGGCGGCCAAGAGCCTGACGATCCCGAATTATATCTATTCGTTGGCGCTACTGGTGGCTGGTGGGGCGTTCATGAGCGCGGCGGGCGTGGCCGTCTCGATCGGCGTGACGAACACCACGCGCAGCATGGCCACCACGATCGGCTTGTGGATGGGAGCCTCGATCGCCACGGCCTTTCTGGCGGGACTGCTGTCGAGCGTGATCATGCTGCTCGGAATGTTCGCCTTCGCGACGTTCGCCCTGGCGACCAATTCGTCTCAGGCGAGTTGGGGACTCAGCGGAAGTGGCTGGATCTGGGGCGCCGTCTACGGCACGACGCGCGTCGGCCTCTACCTGACGGCGGCGATCATGGCGTTCGGTTGGATCCTGGCGCGCTTCGACACTCTGGCCGGACGCATGGGCACGGTCCCCCTGTCTCAGCTTGCGAAGAAATCAATCGACGCGCTGACCGGCACGCAGGCCGACGACGGGTGAGGATCTCAGGCGTCCTGTTTCTACTTGCGGCGTAGGGCCAAGCAGCCGAAGACCAGACCCATTGCCGCCAGCGCCAGCGAAGCCGGCTCGGGCACATAGCTGACGCCGCTGGACGTCGAGTACGAGACGCCCGATGTCAGCGGAACCAGTGTGAATAGCGCCGTGTTCGAGACGTCGATGCTGCCGCTTAACGGAGTGTCGTCAAAAAACGCCGTTCCGGCGGCCGAGTAAGAAAGCGATCCCTGGATCTGAAACGAATCGCCTACCCGCAGGAAGGATACCGTGGTCGTTTGGCTCTGCGTGGGATCTGGAAAATAGTAACTGTCGCTGACACTCAAGCCGAACGAGCTGGATGCATACGTCTGAATCTGGATGTTGTTGTCTTGGGGTTGACTTCCGCTGATCGTTCGGTGGAGGATCAACGTCGCCTGCAAGTCGACCGGGGTTCCGATGGGGAGTGTGTCGGACGTGATGGTGATCGTGTCTCCCCACGATTCGACCGACCCTGAGGCGGAGGCGCCTGCCGGGGCGTCGGCCGTGGCCGCGGCGAAGTTCGCATAGCCATGCAACGCGCCAAGATCGGCTTCGCCGTAGGCGGTGGCGGTCGCATAATTGGCTGCGAAAGAGGTCACGGTGAAGGGACCAGAGCTTACCGAAAGGGCCTGAATATTCCCCGTATCATCATTGTTATATTGCGGATCGGAGATGCCGAATCCACTCGTCTGCACCGTGGTCGAGGCGCGGACGGAATACTGAGCCTCGGCTTGCCGAGCAAAAACAGTGGCGCTCACGAGCGCGGCCGCACAACACGCCACTCGTAGCGTGAGATATTTTTCCGTAATGCGCATTAGCTCACCCCTCGAACGAAGTGGAACTGATTGTCATAACTCTACTCTTGGGAGTAACGAAAACAGGCTCAAACCTGCCCAAGTTTCGCCCAGCTTAACTTTGTCATCGCCGGATGTCTAGATTTTTCTCATTGCTTTGGACGGGTTCTCCTCTCCACTCGGGGGGTGGAGGCGAGGGTGATTTAGCGTTGAAACCCGGGGCGCGTCGCCCTGCGTTCTTACTTGCCTCCGTCCGCGTATTTTCGCACTTTGGCGCGGAGCGCCTCCAGCGTGGCGGCATGCTTTTCGTTATTGACGAGATTGGTCGTCTCGCCCGGATCGTTTTGCATGTCGAAGAGTTGTTCGCCCCCTTTGCCGCCGTTCCACTGGGTGAAGCGCCACTCGGGCGTGCGAATGCTGTAGGCGGGATTTTCCCCCCGCGTGAGCTGTGTAAACGCGGTGTCTTTGACCGCTTTCGTTGGGTCGTCGAGGACTGGCTTCTGGCTCACTCCATCCAAGTACGCGGGGGCCGAAACGCCGCACAGATCGGCCAGCGTGGGATAGAAGTCGACCAGTTCGGCCAGCGACGCCGTCGATTTGCCGTTCCCGGCCGCGCGCGGAGCGGCGATGATCAGCGGCACGCGCGCCGAGTTCTCGAAGAGCGTCATCTTTTGCCAGAGCCCATGCTGGTACATGTGGTAGCCATGATCGCTGGTCATGACAATGATCGTGTTATCGGCCAATCCCAGTTTGTCGAGCGCTTCGATGACGCGACCAACTTGCGCGTCCATGAATGAGATCGCGGCCCAATACGCCTGGATTGCCTGGCGGCGCCGCTCGTCGCTCAGCGCGTCTTCTTCTTGGCGTTTCGTCGCGTAGGCGCCTGGGGGCCTGCGCGCTTTGTCAGCAGCAGAGAGGGTCGGCAGCACGATCGACTCTTGCGGGTAGAGCTCGAAATACTTCTTCGGCGCCACATAGGGCGTGTGGGGACGATAGAAACCGACGGCCAGAAAGAACGGCTTCTCGGGCGTCGCTTTGTACTCTTCCAACTGGCTGATGGCCGCCGTGGCGCTGAGGCCGTCGGTTTGCTCCTGATCAGCGCCTTCGCTCGCGCGCCAACTGAGCGTGGCCCCGTAACTGTGCGGTTTGAGCGTAAAGATCAGATTCTCTTCGGCCTTGTCGCGACCGGCCGGGTTGACGAAATAATCCCAAGACTCGCGGTCGTCGAGCCCGCTGGTTCCGATTTCGCCCGGCACGCCGTAATGAAACAACTTGCCGATCCGCGCCACCTGATAGCCCTGTTGTCGAAATAGTTGCGGCAACGTTACCGTGTCGGGAATGAACTCGCGAAAGTGCGGCGTGGGCTTATAGTCGACCGAAAAACGGGCGGCCCGCGGATTCGAGAGGACCTTGGTCGCGTTCGGCCGGCGCCCGGTCAAAAACGACGTACGGCTAGGGCTACAGAGCGGGAACTGGCAATACGCGTGCTCAAATCGGACGCCGCGCCCGGCCAGGCGATCGATATTCGGCGATTGCACCCGCGGGTGGCCGTAGCAGTGCAGATCGCAATTCAAATCGTCGGCGATCAGAAACAGAACGTTCGGCTTGGCGGCTGGCGCGTCGGTTGGTTGCAAAAAGAATGATCCGGCCACTGCCACCATCAGCAACCGAATGATCCATGAGCGTTTGAGCATGATCCAATAAATCCCCTGAAGAACTGAAGCGACCTGTCGCAGTAATTCCGTGCAGAGTCAGCAAATCGCTATCGTAACTTCGGGGGAGGCTGAAAGACAGCACCAGCCGGCGCAATGAAGGACAATTGCAAAGTACTGTGGCCGGGGTCTTCGACCCGGAAGAAGCTCGACAAAGACTGGCCTCAGAGAGACCAGCCACAGAAATCAAGATCACAAATCGTGATTTTGCATTTCTCCCCCGGCGCAATTCCTGTATTGCAATCTTCGCCTGCGGTTAGCTACTGGCGTGTCGCGGCCCGGCTGGCGATCCTCGACTGGTCGCGAGGCGATCATGATGGTTGGCTCCGAGTCGATCTTGCAGGCTCACGCAACCCTTAACGAAATTGTCACCCATCGGGTGTTTAGATTCAGAACGAAATCGATCAGTCGTTGGTCGCTTGCCCAATCGTGGCAAAATCGCGACGAACGTCGGGAAGAAAGAGCCCTTTGTTATCGGTTAGCGTGCGACGCGCGCGAGGTAAACTTGCGCCGGCCGACGCCCTTCTGGCATATCGATCGCCGCCACTGAGAGTACTCCTCCACCTCTCGAACGGAGCGCTCTCTGAGCATGGCACATTTGTTGCTCGACCTTTCGACGACTGGGGCGATCAGATCCCTAAGGGGTTCTTTCTGCCGAGATTTCGGCAAACCGGCATCCCTTTTTAGTTGTTGGAGGAAGCGATGAAAACCAAATTGCCTTACCTATTATTG
>DASXPZ010000720.1:0-10321 GCA_036493275.1 Pirellulales bacterium | reverse complement strand
CATCATAGCGACGCACGGACCAAGATGATGAAGTGAGCCAGACGCGCGAGCCGTCAGTCGTTGGCGTCGCGCGAGAGTGGCTCCATCGCCTTCGTGTTTCGCTCGACGGCCAGCACGATCGTCCGCTGCTCCAGGCCATTGGCGCTGCTGGCCACAGCCGGAATCACCTGGCGGCAATTCGGCAGGCTGAAGCGAACCGTGAACGTGCCGTCCGGACGCAAGCGAACAGGATCCCCTTGCAGCGTGACGTGCGCGTCGGGCTCCGTAACGCCGTAGACGATCAGCTCGGCGTCGAGCTCGAAGCTGAATTCACGCTTCCGCCCGAGCAGGGCGTCTGCCCCGCCGCCGAAACGTGTGGACATGGGCGAGCCCATCGGCCGACGCAGACGCTCTTCGAAGAGTTGCTGCAATTCCAGATTGGGCCCTTCTGGAGAATAACCGCCGCTCAGGGCGTAGATCTTCTCGAAATTCTCGGCCACGTCGGCCCAATTGCCGTCGAGCGCGTCGCTCGAGCCGGGCGGGGGCGTATTGACGACATTGCTGCGGCTTAAGACGTAATACTTGCCGCTGGCCGAGAGGTAGCCGATGTCGAGCCGATAGCTCTTCGGCGGTTCGACGACGTCGATATACCAATTGCTGACGCCGCCATGAATGTCGATTGTCCGGACCAGTCGTTCCGAAGTACAGGTGGCGCCGCCGCCCGAGACCTCGAAGACGCGGAGCACAGGGCGGGCCGAATGCCAATCCTGACCCATCGCCGCCTCGGCCCGTTCAATGCCTGCGCGGTTCAACTCCCAGTTGGCGTGCAGCCAATAAGAATCTCGAACCAGCACGACCAGCCGGTCTTTGACTTCGGCGTTTGGCTTGCCGTTGGGGGCCTGACAGGCCAGGTTTTTCCAGCGAGATTGCTTGTCGCGCGCGTCTTGAATTTGCTTCACCACCCGCGGGTCTTTCGGCTTTTCGACGACGCGCGGCTGCGGTTTGCTGAGCCGGGGGCGAGCGGCCGCGGCCGTGGAGCGACGCGTCGCCGCCACAGGCTGCCGCACGGCTTGCTGGACCGAGCGCGGGGGCTGGACGGCCGCCGAAGGAACCGCGCGAGGCGGGGCGGCGCGAGAAGACGAAGTAGATACAGTTCGTGAAGGTTGCGGCGCCCGAGAAGGCTGCGGCGTGCGCGCCTGAGCCACCGCGCGAGTTTTTGTTTTTCCGTTGAGGCGGGCCAGCGCCTTGATCAACTGGTCTTTCCGCATCGAGTGCCAACCGCGGACACCCCGCTTTTTGGCCATTTCCGCCAGATCTTTTGCCGAGCGATTGTTGAGCGGATTGGGCGTGTTTGCCTTGATCAACGGACTGATCTCCGGGATGGCGGTCGCCCATTTGGGCGTGCGCGACCGTTTTGTTTTGGGCCATCCCTGGATCGATTACAAGCTTCCGGCAGTCCGTAGCCGAGCAACGTCCACGCGTTCGCTGCCAATGCGAACGCTTCCAGCACACCACTGCATCGTCCAGGCGGCCACTTCCGCGGCCAGCGCTGTTCCGACGGCGCCTAACTCCCTTGTTCAGAAAAAGTAGCGACCCCAACCGGACAGACAGAGCTCACCAGCGGTCTCGTCGCCAACTCTCCCTGTGCAATACCTCCTGCCAACTCAAGATGTTGCGATCGCTGACAGGGATATCCTCGACAGGTATCTCATCGTCGCGTCCCGCGACATGTTCACTCGTTTGCTCGGCAAGCGCGACAAGCGAAGAGGAGCCAGATCGCACAGCCCTGTCCACATAGAGACTCATCGATCTCCGAGTGTAATCAACGGGCTGAAAACCTGCAACTATCGGAGGTCATGCACCCCCCATTCGGCCAGCATTTGACCGTATCCTATCTTATTGTTGCTATAGGCTTTACGATCGGGTCGATACGCGCGTTCACTATTTTTGACCTCTTCCAAGGCCGCACATGGGGAGGGCGCCGGTTGGGTTGGCGAATCGACTTCACGATTCGGAGATCTGCGTCCTATTGGATGAATAATTTCTGGCAAAACGTGGCAACCTAACGCATTGTTAAAAAAGAGCTTACGGATGACCGACCAGACTTTGTGAAAAAAAACACGAATTCATGCCTCTAGCCGATTGACACCCCGAATTTAGCTGATTAAAGTTCCGTAACTTCGATCGCAGCTTGCGGTTTGGTTCCGTCTCGGGGGGCGGCGAAACACGGCTGGCGCCCTTTCGTTGGCCTCCCACGTTTGCCGCAAGCTGTGTCGCGTGCAGCACTTTGGTCGCCTGACGAAGGTGCTCGACCCGTGGCGGCGCAGTTTCGCAACACTGGCAAATTGCGGTTCAGCTCGCGCGGTCGCATGTGACACACAGCCCGAATGACCCGAGTGGCCCCAATCTGATAGCGATCGCCTATGGCTGGGCGGCTCGCATCATGACGGTCGCCATGGAGATGGTTGTTCCCGGCATGATTGGAGTGTGGCTCGACCAGCGCCTGGGGACGAAGGTGTTGTTCGTGCTGTTGGGTTTTGGCGGCGGCTGCACGCTCGCTGTCTGGCATCTGCTCCGTATGACCTCGGCAAAGGACGGCGCTCCCGCCAAGAACGGGAACGAAACGCTGGAAGACAAGTGACTGCAAGTCATTCAACCCTGGCCTCTGTGCGACAGGTTTCCTGGACGCGTCACGCCGCGCAAGAAGCGCTGGCAATCACGCTCTGCTACGCCATAACTGCGCCGCTGGTGTTTTGGCTGCAAAACACACGCGGATTGGCGCTGGCTGCGGTGGCCGGCGCCGTGTGCCTGGTCTCTGCGTTGGGCGCTTCCAAAGCGGCCAGTCTGACGTCGGCTGAATCGTTGCCTTATGCCCCGTTCATGATGGCCACTTTGACGCGACTTCTCTTGCCGTTGGTCTTTTGCCTGGTGGTCGCCATTGGCTCGGGCGAAGATTTGGCCCGCGAGATTGCCGCGTATTTGATTCTGTTCTACATGGTCGCGCTGGTGATGGAGACCGGTTTCGCTTTGAATCAAGTCCGCGCAGCGAATACCCGCAACGGAGCGGCGCACGACCGCAACGGCGTCACACAGCCCACGTCGAGGGGGATCTAGCAATGGCAGACAACCCTTTCGATCCGGGGCATCTCTTCGGCCACGTGCAAGACGCCGATCATATCGAAGTGCCCAAGGAATTCGTTAACGAGGAGTTTGCTCCCGGCGGCAAAATCGCGCTCCCGCAACCCCTGTGGACGATGGGAGACGAGCCCCTCTGGACTTGCAAAACCGGCTTCGAGCCGATCGACAAGATTGTGCAGCCGCTGGAGCTAAAGTTCACCAAGTTCATGCTGCTGGAAGTCATCGCGGCCGTGATTGTGGCCTTCGTTTTTATTCGCCTCGCCAACAAGATGGCAGGGGGCGACCGGCCCAAGGGCCGGCTTTGGAACATGCTCGAGGCGATGGTTCTCTACATTCGCGATAACGTCGCTCGCCCTGCCATTGGCGCGCACGACGCAGACCGTTTCATGCCCGTCTTGTGGACCTTGTTCTTCTTCGTGCTGGTTTGCAATCTGCTGGGGCTGGTTCCCTGGGCGGGTTCGGCCACCGGAGCGCTGGCAACCACCGGCGCCCTGGCGTTTGTCACGTTCGCCACGGTCGTCGGCGCAGGGATGAAGAAGCTGGGCGTCATCGGCTTTTGGAAGGCCCAAGTTCCTCACATGGACTTGCCCCTTCCCCTGGCCATTGCGCTCGTGCCGATGATCTTCGTGATCGAGATACTGGGGCTGTTCATCAAGCACTTTGTGTTGGCCGTGCGTCTTTTGGCCAACATGATGGCGGGTCACCTGGTGCTGGCGGTAATTATGGCGTTCATTGCGGCCAGCGCGTCGTCGATGGCTTGGTGGGGCGTGATGCCGGCCAGCGTGTTCGGCGCCATGGCGCTCAGTCTGCTCGAATTGTTTGTGGCCTTTTTGCAGGCCTATATTTTTACGTTTTTGTCCGCGTTGTTCATCGGCATGGCGGTTCATCCGCATTAAATCTCATGGGTCATCGCCCCGGAGACCAACGGCGGTTTTTCGCAATATTCGTCACTTACGGCATCGAAATCCTTCAGTTGTTTCTGCAAAACAAGGAGACTTGAATCGTGAACAAGTTGATTTTGGCGTTGGGTCTGGGCATGGCCCTGGCGTGCATGGCCGCCCCCGCGAGTGCTCAAGAGAAATCGGCCGACCAGCAGCGAATTGCCGAGTTGGAAAACCAACTCAAGATCGTGGAAGGGATCAAATCGACCGCGGGCAATCGCGGCTTCGCCCTGTATTTTGGCGGCGCCTTTGGCGCGGGCCTTGTGATCCTCGGCGCCGGCGCCGGCATCGGCAAGATTGGCTCCTCGGCCGTCGAGAGCATGTCGCGCCAGCCTGAAGCCGCCGGAAACATCCAGACGGCGATGATCATTTCGGCCGCTCTGATCGAAGGCGCCACGTTCTTCGGTCTGATCGTTTGTATGTTGTTCAATAAATAACGGTTGGGTTCCGCTGGCGGTCTGGCTGCGTTGCGCTGATTGCACTGCGCGCCACTCAACGGCGGGAGACCGTGCGCGGCGCGTGTTTCGCCTGGCTCGATCGGACGCCCCGCGGGGCGTGGTTTTGAGGAGCATGCCATGAAAGCTTGGTCGATGGGTCCCCTGAAAATGGGCCTCGCGCTCTGGATCGCCGCAATCGCGCTGGCGGCTGTAGGCCCCGGCGCGGCCTGGGCCGCTGACGACGCGCACGCAGAAGCTGCGCATGGGGGCGGTCATGACTCGGCCGCGCATGGCGATCCCAGTCCCTTGGCGTTCAATCCCAGCCTGGCGATTTGGACGCTGGTTGTCTTCGCGCTCCTGTTGGCGGTGCTTTGGAAATTTGCCTGGGGGCCGATCTCGCAGGCGCTCGACTTGCGCGAGCAAAAGATCGCCGACAACATCGCGGCGGCGGAGCAATGCAATCTGGACGCCAAGCGCATGCTGGCGGACTACGAGGCAAAGTTGGCCGGCGCTCGCGAGGAAGTCCGCGCTATCCTGGAAGAAGCCCGTCGCGACGCCGAACAGGCCGGGCAGGATCTGATCGCCAAGGCTCGCGCCGACGCAGCGACGGAGATCGAGCGCGGCAAGCACGAGATTGAAACTGCCACTTCGCAAGCCCTCAAGGAACTGGCCGAAACCAGCGCCAACCTGGCCGTCGACCTGGCGGGCCGGATTGTCGGCGCCAAGCTCAACGCCGAGGATCACGCCAACCTGATCACTGGCGCGCTGTCGAACTTCCCCAAGGGAAACGCGGGGCATAACTAGCAATATGGTCGACTCTAAAGCCACTCCATCCGCTGACGGCAGCCATCGTGTCGATCCTGCTTCGCAGCAGGTCGCCACGATCTACGCCAAGGCGCTCCTGGCGGCCACCGCCGCGAGCGGCCAAAGCGGAGCTGCGCTCGACGAGTTGTCCGCCATCCAGCGTGACGTCTTTCAGGCTTACCCCAAGCTGTCGGAAATCCTGGCTTCGGCGTTTATCGACGTCGACGAAAAGCTCGGCATTCTCGACCGCACGTTCGGTGGCCGGGTTTCTCCGGTGGTGATGAACTTTCTCAAAGTCCTCGCCAAGCACGATCGCCTTGCAGTGCTGAAAGACCTGATCCAGGTTGCCCGCGATCTTTACATCAAGCAGCAGGGCCAATTGAGCGTCGAGGTGACGACCGCCACGCCTCTTTCTGACTCTCAGACGGCCCAAATCCAACAACAACTTCGTGCCCTGTTAGGGGCCGAACCGGTCCTGTCGCCCCAAATCAAGCCCGAGCTGATCGGCGGCGTCGTCCTGCGCGTGGGCGACACCGTCTACGACGGCTCCGTAGCCGCACAACTGGCCGATATGCGCGGCCGGATTATCAACAGGAGTGTCCATGAAATTCAAAGCCGACGAGATCGTTTCAGTAATTCAGCAGGAAATTGAGCATTACCAATCTCAGATCGACGTCCGCGAAGTCGGGCGCGTCCTCGAGGTTGGCGACGGCATTGCGCGCGTCTACGGCCTGTCGGGCGTCATGGCCGGCGAAATGGTCGAGTTTCCCGGCGGCATCATCGGCCTGGCCTTCAACTTGGAAGAGCATTCGGTCGGCGTGATCATCCTCGGCGACTACCTCTCGATCCAAGAGGGAGACGAGGTCAAGAGCACCGGCAAGCTACTCAGCGTGCCAGTCGGCGAGGCCGTAATCGGTCGCGTGGTCGATCCGCTCGGCAACCCTCTCGACGGCAAAGGCCCGATCATCACCAGCGAGCGCCGTCCGGTTGAATTCATGGCGCCCGGCGTGGCGGGCCGCCAACCGGTCCGCGAGCCGCTGCAAACCGGCATCAAGGCGATCGACGCCATGACCCCCATCGGCCGCGGCCAGCGCGAGCTGATCATCGGCGACCGCAAAACGGGCAAGACGGCGATCGGCATCGACGCCATCATCAACCAGCGCGGCAGCGGCGTGAAATGCTTCTATGTGGCGGTCGGTCAAAAAGACTCGACGGTCGCCGGCGTTATCGAAGCGCTCCGCAAGCATGGGGCCATGGACTACACCACGGTCATCCTGGCCGGCGCCAGCGCGGCGGCCCCGCTGCAATACGTGGCGCCCTACTCCGGCACCGCCATGGCCGAGTTCTTCACCTATCGCGGCGAGCACGCCCTGATCGTTTACGACGATCTCTCGAAGCAGGCGGTCGCCTATCGCCAATTGTCATTGCTGATGCGTCGTCCGCCGGGTCGCGAGGCCTATCCGGGCGACGTCTTTTACGCCCATAGCCGCTTGCTTGAGCGTTCGGCCAAGCTGAGCGATGAGCTCGGCGGCGGCTCACTTACTTCGCTGCCGATTATCGAAACCCTGGAAGGCGAAGTCTCGGCCTACATTCCGACGAACGTGATTTCGATCACCGACGGACAGATTTATTTACAGCCAGACTTGTTCTTCGCCGGCCAGCGTCCGGCCATGAACGCCGGTATCTCGGTCTCCCGCGTCGGTGGCGCCGCTCAGATTCCGGCCATGAAGAAAGTGGCCGGCGGTTTGCGATTGGACCTGGCCGCCTTCCGCGAGCTCGAAGCCTTCGCCCAACTCGGCACGGACTTGGACGCCGCCACCCAAGCCCGCCTCGATCGCGGCTACCGCATGATCGAGCTGCTGAAGCAAGGGCAGTACCAGCCCCTGGACGTCTACGACGAAGTTTTCAGCATTTACGCCGGCACCCGCGGCCACTTGGACAAAATTCCGCGCACGGAAGTCGCCACGTGGGAAAAGGAATTCCTGACGTTCATCCGTGAGCAAAAGCCCGAGATCCGCAAAAAGCTGATCGACACCAAGAAGCTCGAAGACGACCTGACGGCCGAGTTGGAAAAGGCGATCGCCGAGTTCCAGGCGCAATACGCCACCAAGAAGAAGTAGCCGCCGCGCGCGGCAAAGATTCATCGATAACTCCGCATTCCATCGTTCACACCAAGTAGTTCGCCATGGCCAAGGCAAGAGCACTCGACAAACGACGCAAGTCGATCAAGAACATCCGCAAGATCACGCGGACGATGGAATTGATCGCCACGGCGCGGTTCAAGAAGGCGATGGATCGCGCCAGCGCCGCCACGGCCTACACCAAGCGGATCACGGCCCTGGTGGCCGAGTTGGCCACGGCCGGCCTGTCAGTCAGCCACCCGCTGCTCGAAGCCCGTCCGGAGACCAAGAACGCCACGCTGCTGGTGTTGACCGGCAACCGCGGATTGTGCGGCGGCTATAACTCGAACGTCTTGCGGGCCGCGCTCGCGCGCTGGAGTGAATTGCAGGGGAGCGTTCCTCACGCGCGGCTCGAAGTCTCGGGCAAACGCGGCATCGGTTCGTTCAAATATCGCGAGATCGAACAGAGCCGCACCTTCACGCAGTTCGAAGACCGGGTCCGGTTCGAAGAGATCGACGCCCTGGCCGATGGCTATCTCGAGGCCTACATCAGCGGCAAGCTCGATCGGCTCGACGTGGCCTACACCCGTTTCGACAGCATCGCCCGTCAGGCGGCCGTGGTCGAGACGCTGCTGCCGCTCGGCTCGATCGGCGGGGCCGACGCCACTACGGCAAAAGAACCCAAAACCGGTCCGCAATATGAGTTCTTGCCGTCGGCCGAGAGCATCCTGGAAGAGGTCGTGCCGACCAGCTTCAAGGTCAAATTGTTCAAGTGCTTCTTGGACGCGGCCGTGAGTGAACAAGTGGCCCGCATGGTGGCCATGAAAGCGGCCACCGAAAACGCCGACAAGATCATTAAGCACCTGACGATGACCTACAACCGCGCCCGCCAGTCGCAGATCACCGGCGAAATCATGGAAGTCCTCGGCGGCGTCGAGGCGCTCAAGGGCTAAGCCAGCGCCGAAATGCATGGGCCACGCGCCGAAATTAATTCCAACCAAACCAACGATCTAAAACTTCTCATTTTTCAAGCTGAACTCTCATGGCAACCATCACCCAGCACGCGGCTGCGAAGGGCGATCCTTCGAAGCAGAACATCGGTCACGTCACGCAAGTCATTGGCTCGACGTTCGACGTCGAATTTGCCGAAGGACATCTGCCGGCGATCTACAACGCCGTCCGGATCGATTCCGAGATCAAGGGCATAAAGCTCCACCTGGTCGGCGAGATCCAGCAGCATCTCGGCGGCGGTCGCGTCCGCTGCGTGGCGCTGGGTAGCACCGAAGGCATGGTCCGCGGCCAGGATTGCATCGACACCGGCTTCCCCGTTCGCGTGCCGGTCGGCAAGGCCACCCTGGGGCGCGTCTTCAATCTGATTGGCGAACCGATCGACGGTCGCGGGCCGGTGGCCGCGGACGACTATTGGTCGATCCATCGCGACGCGCCGCCGGTGACCGATCTCTCGACCAAAACCGAGCTCTTCGAAACCGGCATCAAAGTCATCGATCTTCTCACGCCGTTCGTCCGCGGTGGTAAGGCCGGACTGTTCGGCGGGGCCGGTTTGGGCAAGACGGTTATTCTCACCGAGTTGATCGCGCGAATTGCCAGCGCCCACGGCGGATACTCGGTGTTTGCCGGCGTCGGCGAGCGAACCCGCGAAGGGACCGATCTCTGGCTCGAAATGCAAGAAGCCAAAATCGGCGACACCGGCCGGAGCGTCATCGAGCAAACCTGCATGGTCTTCGGCCAGATGAACGAGCCGCCGGGCGCCCGCCTTCGCGTGGCCCTTTCGGCCCTGACGATGGCCGAGTACTTCCGCGACACGACCGGCGCCGACACGCTGTTGTTCGTCGACAATATTTTCCGCTTCTCGCAGGCCGGTAGCGAGGTCTCCGCGCTCCTGGGACGCATGCCGTCCGCGGTCGGTTATCAGCCGACGTTGGCCACCGAAATGGGCGCCTTGCAGGAGCGAATCGCTTCGACGTCGAAGGGGGCCATCACGTCGGTGCAAGCCGTCTACGTGCCGGCCGACGATCCGACCGATCCCGCGCCCGCCACGGCCTTCGGCCAGTTGGACGCGTTTTTGTACCTGGAACGCTCGATCAGCGAAAAAGGCATCTATCCGGCGGTCGATCCACTGGCGTCGAGCAGCCGAATTCTCGATCCGCAATACGTCGGCGAGCGGCACTACGCCATCGCCCGCCGCGTCCAGCGCACGCTCCAGCGCTACCGCGAGTTGCAAGACATCATCGCCATCTTGGGCGTCGACGAATTGAGCGAAGAAGACAAGTTGGTCGTGCATCGGGCCCGCCGCATGGAGCGGTTCCTCTCGCAGCCGTTCCTCGTGGCCGAAGTCTTCACCGGCAAGAAGGGCGAAATCACGTCGCTGGCCGACACGATCCGCAGCTTCGAGGAAATCGCCGACGGCAAGTGGGACCACCTGCCCGAAAACGCCTTCATGTACGTCGGCGCCATCGAGCAAGCCGAAGAGCAAGCCAAGAAGTTGCAAAAGAAGTAACGGCTGCCGCGGCTATAGAATTGTCAATTGATTGTGCCACTGCTAGCTCGCCCAGCAGTGCTTTGAGAAGCAGCCTAACTAGCGAACAACGTCAGAAACGAACGGTCGATGGCGGAACAACATTCAACTCTCGACGACCTGCGCCCTGGCGGCAAGGTGGATTATTCCGTGCGCATCCTCACGCTGATTGTCGTTACGCCCGAGGCCACGATTCGCGAGACTCATGCCGAGTTCGTCGTGCTGCCGCTCTACGACGGCGAAATCGGCATCGCCCCCGGGCATAGCGCCATGATCGGCCGGCTCGGCTTCGGCGAGATGCGCGTGACCGAAGGAAACCAAACCGATCGCTACTATGTCGACGGCGGATTCGTGCAAGTTTCGGGC